>NZ_CAXBAN010000018.1:0-13400 GCF_963973675.1 uncultured Planktosalinus sp.
AACAAGAAGGTTTTGAAAACATCAAAAAAATAACCGATGAAGCCCAAGACAAAGGCTATCAGGTTATAGGTCTTTCTGCTTCCATAGGTCAACCCATTGAACAACTAAAAAATGATCATCAACTCAATTTTGATTTTTACTTCTGTGATCAAACCGTTTTAAAAACCATTGTGAGAAGCAATCCCGGGATAATAGAACTTCAAAAGGGAACCATCAAACAAAAATTACACTGGAATGATGCCCTTGATTTAAAACTATAAAGTGGTAAAATATATCCTTTATAAAATTGGCTATGCCCTGCTCACTTTATGGGGTGTTATAACTGTAATATTCTTTCTATTTACCATACTCCCCGGAGACCCGGCCCGCATGATGCTGGGACAAAATGAAAGTCCTGAACAAATTGAAGTCGTTAAAAAAAAGTATGGTTTTGACCAACCCATTGGAATACAATATGTGTACTATTTAAATGATTTGTCACCTCTCTCTTTTCATAGCAATGAAGAAAGCGACTATACCTTTCTTGCAGAAGGAAAATACAGTGCTTCTCCCCTTTTTACATTGGGAAACACCACCACGGTTTTTAAAATTCCTTATTTCAGGGAATCTTTTCAAAAAAGTGGAAAAGAAGTAACCGCAGTAATAGGTGAAACCTTGCCAAACACAGCCATTTTAGCCGTTTCAGCCATAACGATTGCGCTTATCATTGGCATTTTTTTCGGAATCATTTCAGCATTAGTCAAAGACAGTTGGCTGGATAAAACCATTCAGATATTCAGTACCCTGGGCATGAGTGTTCCCTCCTTTTTCAGCGCCATACTTTTTGCATGGTTTTTTGGATATGTGCTGCATCAGTATACTAATCTTAATATGACAGGCAGCTTGTATGAAGTAGATGATTTTGGGGAAGGCAAATATTTACAGTTGAAAAACCTGATTTTACCGGCCGTTGTTTTGGGTATTCGTCCGTTAGCAGTAGTGATTCAGCTGATGCGCAACTCCATGCTGGAGGTTTTTAACCAAGACTATATCAGAACCGCGCGTGCCAAGGGGTTGAGCACCTATCAGGTGATTAGAAATCACGCTTTGAAAAACTCGTTAAACCCCGTAGTAACGGCTATATCAGGTTGGTTTGCTTCTATGCTTGCGGGAGCTGTTTTTGTAGAATATATTTTTGGGTGGAACGGTCTGGGAAAAGAAATTGTTGATGCGCTCAACACACTCGATTTACCCATCATTATGGGTGCTGTAATTGTGATTGCCACGATGTTTATTCTCATCAATATTTTAGTGGATATTATCTATGGGATATTGGATCCGAAGATAAGGGGGTGATTATGAAACATGAGTTGAATCAAGTTACCGAATTTAATTTCCCTTCCCTACTGAGAATTATAAATCTTAACTTAACAAACAACCTGTTTAGTTGATACCGTTTACCTCTCTATATTCAAGTTTCTATTTTGATTAGTTAATTACTAATTGACATTGGAATATTTTTTTTCTACGGGATTGAATATCTTAGGTAATTAACTGCGTTGATCCTGACAAAGCTCCGCTTTGAAAATAGCACAAACAAAAAAACGCTCAAGCGAGCTTGGCGTTTTTTCTTATTGTGCTATTTATTCGTGACCTCGACAGGATTCAAACCTGTAACCTTCTGAGCCGTAATCAGATGCGCTATTCAGTTGCGCCACGAGGCCTTTTTGCGGGTGCAAATATAAGTTTTATTTTAGTGTAAGCAAAGATAAATTATACTATTTCAGCACTCAATCCGGCTTCTAAAAGTATAGTGCAGCGGGGTTCCAGTTCTTCATAAGTGCCTGTCTTTACAGTACATTTGCCTTTGTAATGTACTAACCAAGCACATTGTTCTGCTTGTAGCGGAGAGTGATCACAGGCATAAATAAGGGTTTCAATTACATGGTCAAAGGTATTGACTTCATCATTGTATAAAATGATTTCATTGTTTTTAACCTCTTGGGTTAATAACTCCCCTATTTCCTTTATTTCCTCCTTAGTTCCCACCATACAAAAATATAAAAATATTTTTAGCTTTTAATAAATTTAGCCGCCACCCAGTTGTTGCGCTCCAGGTTTTCAACGAATTCTAAATTGTGAATATTGCATGCCTTTCTTAGTACGTTAAGATCCTGAGTATAAAAACCACTTAGATATAGTTCACCCTCAGAATTCAAACAGCCAGCATATGCTTCCATATCATTCAACAAAATATTTCGGTTAATGTTGGCAATGATGGTGTCATATTTTTTTCCTTTGAGCAATGAAGCATCACCTTCATAAACACTGATGTGTTTACAATTATTACGGGCAGCATTTTCCAGGGAATTGAGGTAACACCAATTGTCAATATCGATGGCGTCAATGGGCTTTGCCCCTTTCATTTCAGCCAAAATTGCCAAAACAGCGGTTCCGCATCCCATATCGAGTACTTTTTTACCGTTCCATTCATTGTTGAGGATGTGCTGTATCATCATATGGGTGGTCTCGTGATGTCCCGTCCCGAAAGACATTTTAGGTTCAATCACAATGTCAAATTCTACCTGTAATTTTGGATGAAAAGGAGCTCTTACAGAGCAGCAATCATCAACGAGTATAGGCTCAAAGTTCTTTTCCCATTCTTCATTCCAATTTACCTGAGCTATTTCTTTTTGTGTAAACTTAGTGGTGAATTTAGGATTTGAGAGGATATCCACGTCCTCCAGGAGGTTAGATTTCCAGTCTATTTTTTGGATATAAGCAGTCACACCTTCATCGGTTTCCACAAAGCTTTCAAAGCCGGCATAGCCCAATTGAGCAATGAGGATGTCACGACCTATATCAGTGGGCTGCACAGTAAAATCAAACTCGAGGTATGTAGTCTCCATTTAAATGGACTTAATAATTTCTACAAAAGAATCCACTTCCAATGAAGCACCCCCAACCAGTGCACCATCAATATCCGGTTGAACAAAAAGGGCTGATGCATTTTCAGGTTTTACGCTACCCCCATAAATTACAGACAGCTTTTCTGCTGTGTCACTTCCATAAGTTCCGGTTATGGTTTCCCTGATGTGTTGATGCATTTCCTGAGCTTGTTGAGGGCTGGCAGTTTCTCCGGTACCAATAGCCCATACGGGCTCATAAGCAATTACCAGATGTTGCCAATCATTTTTATTGAGATGAAACAAGGTGTTTTGCAATTGGCTTTTTACTACTTCAACTTGTGTGCCTGCTTTTCGGTCCTTGAGTTGTTCGCCTACGCAGAAAATGATGTTCAAATCATTCTTTAGAGCTGTCTGCACTTTTTTCTTCAACAATGCATCACTTTCGCCAAAATACTCACGGCGTTCACTATGTCCCAATATCACTCGCTGAATGCCAACACTTTTTAATTGAGTGGCCGAGACCTCTCCTGTAAACGCGCCTTGTTCTGCATAATGCAGGTTCTGAGCTATAATTTCCACAGGGTAGTTTCGGGTGGCTTCAAAAGCGTGCCAAAGGGCAATGTATGAAGGTGCAATCGCAATTTCTGCATTGGTATCGGGCAGTTTTTCTAATAAAAAAGTTATGAAATCATTGGCCTCTGCCAAGTCTTTATACATTTTCCAGTTGGCTGCTATTATTTTTCTACGTTTCATGGGGTGTACTATTTATTGAGCGCTCTACAAAGATAGTAATTGAATGTGAAATGGAGGAGTTTTCTTGTTTTAGGTTTTTTGCACAGTCAGCTTTAAGCGTGTAATTTTGTTTCACTCCTTCACCTTATTAAGGCCACCAAGTAAAAGCCCAAGTTTAGTTGCAAATAAGTCATAAAGTTTTACAAACCCTTTAATAAACTGTTTGAATTTTATACCCCCCACCTCTTATTTCACAGACCTTGCAGTCTAACTTCAAAACTAAACACTGGATGCTTTATATCAATCCCAAATCTTTAGCATTGGCCACAAGCTGAGTAGCGTTTTTAGCCAAAAAGCGTGTGCGAAGTTTTTGCAAGTGTTTTTCTATGGTACTTAGGCTGGAGGGTTTGATGTTGTGTTCCTTGAAGTAGGCTGAAATCTCATCTTGATTGAGACCGTTAGCCAATTGTTTGAGTAACTCCACATCATAGTCATTGATTTCCATAGTTGTTTTTGGCCTCAATGCACCGGCAAGTTGAGGAGAAACATAAGATTCACCTCTCGAGACAGCCTGCAGTGCTTTTTTAATTTCATCAAGCCCATTGCGGCCTTTGCACACATAGGCATTTACGTTGTGTTTTTTAATCAGTGTGCGCACTTTTTGAAATCTGTCTTCGATGGAATAGACAATTATACACAATTCAGGGTGTTCTTTTTTAAGCGTTTGTGCCAGATCTTCTCCGGAACGCAGGTGTTGCTCCCTGTGATCTGCCTTGAAAGAAAGGTCAGTGATGAGGAGGTCATAAGGATTGCCCTCTCTAATGGCTGCTTTGATTTTCAGGTAGGCATCGTCACAATAGTGAACGGACTCAATTTGATGCAGTCCTTCTGCTTTCAAGGTGTTCAACACTCCTGATGTGATACTGTTCAAGTCGTCGGCTATCAATACTTTTGAAAACATATTATAAGGTGAACCTTGTTTTAAATCCTTTGCCCGGTTCTGTTTCAAAAGTAATTGTTCCGTTTAAAACAAAAATGCGGTTTTCCACATTTTGAAGTCCGTTTTTTTTATGAAGTGTACTCCCTGCACCATTGTCGCGGTATTCCACGGTTATTTTTTTTTCATTTTGTTTAAAATTTATAATTACAAGTGTTGCTCCACTGTGTTTTTTCATATTGGTCAAGAGTTCCTGAAGAATTCTGTAAACTGCCCTTTTTTTGTTATTATTAATGACCTCCCAACGAATGGTTTGACTATTTCGGGTTATGACATTGCAGTTTTGATTGTTGTAAGCTAATAACAATTCGTTGAGGGTTTCTGCAAAGTTTTCATCGAGATCAATGAAGCTGTTTTCACGTGAAATATCACGGGTTTTAGTATATATTTCCTCGAGGTCGTCCAAAACATCTGAACTGAAGCTTTTCGGTTCCTGCAGTTTGGTCATGACCCGATAGACATCGTTGGCCACTTCGTCATGTACTTTTTTGGAAATGCGGGTTTCGGTGTTATAAATTTCAAGTTCTTTTGCTTTTTTGTAGCGCAACCTGAGGATATAGAACAAAAACAGCCCTATGATAAGAACTATAATTATTATAGCCTGGTAGCGTTGTTTTTGTGTGCGTTCCCTTTCTTGTTGTAGTTTAAAGGCCAGGGTTTGCTCCCGTTCTTTGGCTACATTGTATTTTAGTGATGCATAGGCATTTTGTTCTTTTAACCGCAAGTTATCCAGGCTGTCTGTGATGGCTTTATAGTTTTGAAAATCGGGGTTTACTCCCAATTCAATTTTCAATGCATAGGCATCTTTCAGAAATGTAAGGCTGTTGATTTGAAGCGCCAATTGAAATGCATTTTCAGCATAATTCAATGCTTGTTCTTTGTTTCCACCGGCATGAGCCACCATCGCGAGTCCGCGAAAGCTGGAATAGAGGCCTCTTTGATCATTGAATTGTTCCCGTAGCTTTTTAGCCTTTAGAAGTGAATCGATCGTTCCGGGAGTGCCTTCCATTGCTTTATTGTAAAACCGGTTGTGCAGTATTCGTGCATACTGAAGCGTTTCGAGTGGGTTCAGGCTTTTGGCATACGCTTCTGTGTAATAGGCCTGCGCCAGGTCCTCTTTGTTTTGGTCTCTATAGAGGTTACCCATATTGTTGAGCAAAATGATGCTGTCAATACGTTGCTGAGTGTATGAAAGAGATTTTTGATAGTAGTGAATGCTTTGATCGCTGTGTTTGAGTTGTCTGTAAATACGTCCCAGCTGGTTATAGGCCCTTCGATACTCTTCTTGAAGGTTGGGGTGAGCGGGTTGTGCATCCAGGAGGTTGATGATAGCAACGGCAGTTTCTTCACTTTCATACAACAGACCCAAATCAATTTCTATAATGGAAATGAGCTGAAGGTTGTATATCATTGCCGCAGTATCCTGACGTATTTGAGCTTCGGCGCGTTGGTTTTCAAAAAACACATAGGCTTTTAGCAGGTCATCGCTGTGATTGGGCTGAATGACTTTGTCATAATAGTACCGCAAACTGTCGTTTGACTCTGTTTGTGCATTTGCCCATGAGTGAATTACTAAGAGCACAAAAACAACTACTACAACCGGGTTGGTTAGCCTTGGTTTCATGCGTCTAAGTTAAAGAGATTTTTGGAACCGGGGTTTTGCCTCTATAGAACATTGGCCGTAAGATTGGACTTTTGAAGAAACTGTTGCATTGCTATTGAATTTACTTTGATTTACCGGAAATGGTTTTCGATTGTTCTTCCAGTTCTTTTCGTACTCTATTGGCAGTGAATGCTTTGTTTTTGGTAGGGTGTTTAGTTGTATTTTGTCTTGAGGTGCTTAATGGTGGTTGCTATCAATTTTTTAAGCACTTCCTGATCAATGTCTGCCAGTTTTTTGATGTAAATGCAGGCTTTTCCCATCTTGAAGGTGCCTAATTTCTCAAGCAGTTGCTCCTGCCCTGAGCATCCAGTGTAGACATAGAGAGAGATGGCAGATTTTCTGGGTGAAAACCCTACCAGGGGCCAATCACCTTCCTGACTACTTCTTTCTGATTTATAGTGATAGCTGCCAAAGCCGATGATGCTTGGCCCCCACATTTTTGGTTCAAAGCCGGTGCAGTCCTGCATAAGTTTGAGCAGTTCAAAACTGTCTTTTATTTTTTGTTCTGTATTGGCAAAGGTTCTGACAAATTCGTGAACGTCTGCATCTGTTTGTTTTGTTTTTAATTCAGCCATACTGGTCGCTTGTTTTTATGTTGAAATCTAGATTTTTTTACAGCCTTGTTAAAGCTGTTGTAAACTTCAAATGGCATGATCCCCATTTATTTGTGTTTCTGTTCTAAAGTACTACAATTTGTTAAACGAATGTGAGTGGCTGTTTATTTTTTTTCACACAGCACATATTAACTTGAGATTTGTAATTTTTTTTCAAAATGAGGAAACCCGATTGAAAAAAGTCCGTTTACAATAAAGTGCTGAGGAAAAAACAGGCTTTTTACTTGAAACAATCAGCCTTGGAATTCGGCATAGTTTAATAGTTCACCGTTTTTAGCCTTTGGCTGCAATGTTCTCCTATATGACTTTTTAAGCACTCGCAGATTCAGCAGATAGGCGCAGTTGTGGAGTTTGTTAAGCCCTTTAATAACTTATTATTTTCTTGTATTAAATACTGCTTTAAAAAAACCGCAAGCACGATGGTGCTTGCGGTTTTTAGAATTATCCTTTCCCATCACCCGGTGGTGGTGGTGGCGGTGGCGGTGGCATATAACCATCATCTCCACAACAACTTACCGGATTGAGGGGTTCCATACTTTGCGGAGTACACGAATAAACCCACATGAGCAGTGTAACCACACCTAAAATTAGTGCTATTTTTTTCATTACTTTTGATATTAAGATTTGACATTAAGGTGTTGACCGTCTGCTTAGAAGGCAGATGGTCTTGACCCGTTAAAAGAAGAAGGCGTCCCTTCTTTGGAGAAGTGCGGAGCTTTTGGGCAGCCCCGCCACCCCACTTCTCCGGAAGGGTTTTGGACAGCTGCTTTTTAAGCTCCATTTGAAATCACATCCCTTAACGTTGCGTTGTCGGAACCTTTAGGGATGTGATTGCAAGGCAAATAAAGGAAGGACTCCCGGGAAGCCCCGGAAAAAGTGTGGAAAGAAGCGGGAAAAGAATTTCCGGGAAATTTCCATGGATATTTTGTAGTTTTAGGTCACCAAACCAAGCGGATAATAATGCAACCCACCTTACTTCTCAAAGCTTTTGAAAAAGCCGAACGTGAAATACAATCTGCAAAGCCTACACACCTGGCACAGCATTTATCTGACTATATACAGGAACAAAGCGGCGAGGCCTATGGCGAAAAAAGTTTAAGAAATCACTGTAGCGCTGCCAAAAAGGGAAACCCCATAGACCTGAAGAAGTATGTGGCTGATGCGCTGAGTGTATATTTGGGTCACCCTACTTTTGAAGCGTTTGTAAAGGCCCAGCCCCCCTTACCTCAAAAAAGGCGGGGTTTGGTTTTCACTTATGCATGGCCGATCGCCGGCGTTTTGATTGCATTTGTAGCCATTTTTATATACTACCAAATCAAGGCACAACGCTGGATGGTTTAGCAGGAAGATCATTATGTGGAAGTAAAATTTGATGAAAATTATTGCTGGAAGGCCAACTGAAATTATACAATGAAGATCGGATAGCCCATTTTAAAAAAATAGAAGCCGACTGTGACACCCCTTACCGCACTGCAGACGGCAACGCCCTGGTTTGGTATGGTAAAAATAAAGAAGGCGCGTTGGAATACTTCACCTCCCACGGCCTCCATCCAGAAACCGGAAAAACCCTGAAGGAACTGACGCTCTATATGTTTGAAAAACATGCCTGTTCCCGGTAAAGTATTCTATTACCCCCCCTTTCACAACGAGTGAATTGAAAGAGCCGTCCATCCCGCTACTCTTTTCTCCAAAAATAAATACGGGACAGGCTTTAAGAGCAGCCCTATAAAGTTAGCTTACTGAGCAAAAATTATCCGTGCGTAAGCCTTGACTTCAAAACTCTCATCTCAATACAACTTGCAACATCGTGCTTCTAACTTCTCGACCCTCTTAAAAATTAAGTACTTAGTGTTGCACTTTTCGTTTTAATTATTTACAATACTTAATAGTCTTTTGAAGGCGTAAATGGCGGGTCTCCTGCCTGCTCCTTTTTGTATTATTCCAATAGTATTATTTTCAGATAAGGCACTTAATAACCTGGCTACACTCGATCTGGGAATACCTGAATGTTTTTCAAAATTTCTCGATGAGAATATAGGCTGTACAAATAAAGAGTCAAGGCATTGTAGAGCAAATTGTGAATGTGTTGTGTTTACTATCTCAAGTTTTACAGTTTCGTAGAGATTAATAATTTCCCGTGTCTTTTGAATATTTTTTTCTGCCTGTACGATGATGGCATTTAAAAAGAAACGAATCCAATTTGTCCAGCTACCGCTATCGGTTATATCTTTTAATGAATCATAATAATCAGAACGATTTCTTTCTAAAAAATCACTTAAATAAAATACAGGTTCTTGTATGATTCTTTTATGGTACAGAAATAAAGGAATTAAGATTCTGCCCATTCTGCCATTGCCGTCCAAAAAAGGGTGTATGATTTCAAATTGTGCGTGAACCACTGCCAATTGTACTAAAACATCTTTATCATCATAGTGCAAGTACTTTTCCCAATTGCTAAGGGCTTTCATCATATCAGGCACAGCAGGGGGCACAAATCTTGCATTCGCCATGGTTGAACCCGGTGAACCTATAAAGTTTTGGATACGTCTAAAGTTGCCAGGGTCTTTGGTATCGCCGCGCACTCCCTGCATAAGTGTGGCATGCATTTGTTTAATTATCTTTAACGATAAGGGCTGCTCGTTCATGGCAACTTTGCCTTGTTTTAAGGCAATTCTGTAATTGAGAACTTCCCAAATATCTCCTTTTAAATGGTCTTGGGTGTCTTCATCCACTTCAAATTCCAGTACATCCTCAAGGGTGGCTTGTGTGCCCTCTATTTTACTGGACAATACTGCCTCTTGTGTGCGTAAAGGGGCTAAGAGAACATCAGGATTAATAACCGATTGCAGAAGACCATCATATCTGGCAATAGATCTGTTTGCTTTACCCATAAGGTCAATTAATTGATCCCAGTCAATCGTTTCAATGGGCAATTCGTTGGGTTGATATGGTTTCATTTTGTGTCTCAACTATGGTTTATTACTTGCTTTGTGTCTCAAATATACAAAAATGTAAGATACAATTTATTTTATGTATTATGAATGCGTCACAAGATATGAAGTCACATTGCGTAAATCCGGTGGAATATAGTGTTCTGATTTAAAGACTATATCTTTCCACTTCCCTACTTTTTTCACCAAAATGAGGAATCCCGTAAAATTTATTTCTCTTATCCCTTTAGGTTTGTAATCACGTAGGTTTTAACTGCTATTCATTTGATAATTGCATTAAAATCTTATTAAACCAAAGAATTATTAAAAAAATCTTAAAATCAAGGGCTAACTGAAATCTGTTTGCAGTGTGAAATGTTAAACTTGTGAAACTGTATTTCAGTGCGCCTATGTTAAGGGGAATGAACATCAGGGTTGTTATACGCATACACGAAATGATTTCGATGGAAAGCACAGGGAAACCCAGTGACTTGGCCCATCTGTTAAATGTCTCTGAACGCACCGTGTATAACTACATTTCCTTTATGAAGGAAGAGCTTAAGGCACCAATCAACTACTCTGCTGTGAAGGAGAGTTATTATTATACTGAATATCCGGGATTGCGATTTGTATTTGAGAAAAATTAAAATACTTGCTCTATAGAAATTAAACAAGCTTTAAACTTCAAATAAAATGCAGCCAAAAGGATTTCATTTAATTATAAACTCATATAATGAAAAAAATAATTAAATCAAAAATTGAATTCATTTACCAAAAAGCAATCACACAATTAAGTTGTCTTCTGTTTTTTTTAAAAGCACTCTTCTACTCAAAAAAATTATCCCTCAATAGCTTTATTTATTCAAATTTTATAATCACAAATACCTTCGAATTAAATTGGAATGTTGAAGGTTGCTACAAAATTATAATTAAAGATATAGGGAGCTTTCCTGGTAATTCAGCTGGATTGAAATTATTGCTTAAATCTAATTGCAATAAACTCGATGTAACATTCTACGGAATTAAAAGTAGTATAAAAAAGGTTGTTGAAATTAATAAAGTTGATATTGATTTAGTTGACAAGTTCGTGCCTCAGACCAAATTACCAGAATTAAAAACATCTTCATTTTCAAAACATAAGATTAAAAACACTTTAAGTGAGCAAAAACTAGTAACAAACAGCTTGACGATTATTAGAAATTTAAATATTGAATCCAAGCTAAAGTTACTTAAAGTGTTACCTAGAAATATCATAGTAAAACTAGAACCTTTCAATATAAATAACTACCTAACTAAAAATTCAAAATAATGGAAAGAGATTTTTACGAAAGCCCAAAACCTTCTAAAATGATGCGCTTTTTTTGGAGAGCATCAGGGGGTGACAGATTCATTCTTGAAAGAGCCACCTATTCTGACCAAGTAAAATATATGTGCCTTGGTGGAATTATAGTTGCCACCGGATTAATGGCTGCTCTTGCAGGAGGCTATGCCTTTTTTACAATTTTTGAGCCAAGAGGTTCCTCACTGGAATCAGATTTTAATATGACCGTTACTCTACTTTCAATAGTATTTGGAATCTTTTGGGGGTTAATGATTTTTAATCTTGACCGGTTTATTGTATCAAGCACCGGCAAAGGAGATGGTACTGAAGCCATAACCTGGGAGGAATTTAAAGGAGCGATACCTAGGTTAATATTAGGGGCGATAATTGCAATTACAATTGCAAAACCAGTTGAAATAAGAATGTTTAAATCTGAAATTGATGCTGCTCTACACGAAGAGCAGTTGAAAGTAAGAAAAGATTATGAAAAGCGTACTAGAGCAAACTATGAAGACCGGTTAGCTTTGATTGATAATGAGCTTGCAAAATTTGAAGAGAATAGAACCGATTTAGTTGAAAGAATAAAAAAAGCAGAAATTGATTATACTGATCAATTGAATGGTAAAGTGCCTGGAACTATTCCAGGAAATGGCCCACTTGCTAAGGCTTTAAAAGATAATGTCGATAGACTTAACAATGAACTTAGTGCCTTAGATGAAACCAATAAAGAACGAATTACAGAATTAATAAATAATAAAAGAAAGCTCATTATTGAAATGGATGATGAGTTAGCTAAAAACAGACAAGTCGCTTCAGGCCTTGACGGGTTATTAGAAAGAATAAAACTGGCTCATGAAATAGCGGGCTTTTGGATTTCTCTATTCATAACTCTTTTGTTTTTAGCAATTGAACTAACACCAATATTTTTCAAATTAATGTTGATAAAATCACCTTATGATTTCTTAAAAGACAATGTTGAAGAACTTATGAAAGCTGAACAGGGAATTCATATCGAACGTAATTATCATAAGGATAAAAATGGACAAGAACGTGATAAGGTAACACATATAAAAGCTGAAAAGCTTTTAGTTGAACAGACTGCTTTACTCAAAGCTCAGGAGGAATTGACAGCATATGCAATTGCAAAGTATAAAGAAAAAATGAAGAAAAAAATCGATGAGAATCCTGATGATTTTATCAAAGGGCAAAACAACTAAATAAAATTTAGGAAATGTTTATTAATAGGTTTTTTTGGAAACTTTCGGGTGATGACTATAATATCATTAATAAATGCAGTAAGCCCACAAGAAATCGTTTTACTGCTATAGGTTGCTTGGTAGCTGTTATTTTTATATTGTGTTTTATAAGTAGCTATTTTGCTTTCACAAAATTATTTCAGAATAATTATATTGGTGTTACCGTTGGTTTATTTTTTGGGTGGATGATTACCAACATCTATTTGCTGTTGCTTTACACATTGTCAAAAACCTCTTATCCATTTGATGTTCATAAATCAGATAGACATTTCTCAATTATAATTCGGTTAGTTTTTATTGCATTCATAGCAGTGGTTGTTTCAAAACCAATCGAAAGCATTGTATTTTCAAATATTTTAAATGTCGAAATAGAGGATTTTAAAAAGGATAAACTAAATACATATACTCTATTAACAGAACAATTTTTTAATGAAGAAATAAGTAACCTGAATGACAATATTATTAAAGAGCGTGCTCTTGATAAATCCATAGATGTTAACCAAATTAAAGTTTATCAAAGCCTTATTCTTTCAAAAGAAAAGGAAAGAGATGCCTTAATCAATTCAATGAAAAAACTCGTTGATAAGTCCGACTATTATATCCAAGGAGTATCTATTTTGAACTCAAAATATCCTGTATGTTGGTCTATTACACTGGTTGTGGTATTAATATTTTTATATCCAGCAAATATTAAAGTCTTCATTAAGGATGATACTATATTTTATAAAACCAAATATTATATTGAAAACAAGCTTGTGAAATATGAGTATGAATTATTCAAGGAAAAATACAACCAAATACTAAGAAATAAATTTGATAAAGACTTTCATTTTTCCGAATCATATACTAATCCTCCCTTTAATACAATAAGAAAGAAAGACGATAGAAAGGTTTTAAAGGAGAGTGATTTACTAGATAGCATTTACAATGCCTAAGTTTGAAACCATAGTAAAACACCATGAAAGAAGGACTTACATTAAAGGTAAGTTTAAGGGGAAA
>NZ_CAXBAN010000019.1:0-13380 GCF_963973675.1 uncultured Planktosalinus sp.
AAAGCTAAACCCCACTTTGAAGTATTTCTGAAATCCAACCCCAATCATTTAAAAACAAAAGAATATTTAGGAGATATAGCTGCTGTAAGTTCAGATTGGGAAACTGCTTTAACTTATTACAAATCACTTTTGGACGCACATCCAGACAATGCAAATTACAATTTTAAATATGGCGGAGTATTGGGAAGAAAAGCACAAAGCATTAGCAGGTTCAGAGCGGCACTTTATATAAATGAAATTAAAACCCACCTGATCAAAGCTGCCAAGCTTGATCCAAATCACATTGAAGCAAGGTGGGCACTTATTGATTTGTACATAGCCTTACCATCTATTTTAGGAGGAAGTGAAAGTATCGCCTTGAAATATGCCAATGAATTGATGAAAATCTCTGAGGTTGATGGCTATTTAACATTAGGGTATATAGCAGAACATTTTAATCGCCCCCGTGATGCTGAAAAGAATTATAAAAAGGCGATGCAAATTGGGCAGTCTCTACTTACTTATGAAAAACTGGCAGAACTTTATGAAAATAAAACCGGAGAACCAGATAAAGCAATGAAAATTAGAGAGGCTTCGGCAAAAAGACATAAAAGAAATAGTATTAACTATCAAATAGGTAAAATTTCAGCGATGTATAATATTGAACTTGAAAAGGGCTTAAACTACCTCAAAACCTATCTTCAGAATTATACAGTAAGAGATGGTGTTCCTAAGGAATGGGCCTATTATAGAATTGCTCAGATCTACAGACATATGGGAGACAAAAGAAACGCCATGAATTGGTCTGAAAAAGCACTATTGCTTGACAAAGACTTTGAGGAAGCTCACGAAGAGCAAATACGCATTCAAAGAATGTAGTAATATTGGCACTATTTTTTGAAGGATTATTTTCATTTCTTGTATATTAGCCTCCGTTATTTTAAAAGTAAGAACATTCAATTTATTTAATTTAAATTTTAAAAATTTCATGAAAAAATTATTGATTTTAGTACTGCTGGGGCTTTTTATAGTTCCTGTAAAAGCAAATGAAGGCATGTGGTTCCTGATGCATATTGAGCGTCTCAATTATGTTGATATGCAAAAAATGGGACTTCAACTCACCCCAGAAGAAATCTATAGCGTAAACAACAATAGTTTAAAAGATGCCATTGTTCAGTTTGGTGGAGGATGCACTGCAGAAATTATATCAAAAAATGGATTGGTATTAACAAACCACCACTGTGGCTATGGTCAAATAGCAGAACTTTCAACAGAAGAAAACGATTATTTAACTAATGGCTTTTGGGCAAAATCATATCAAGATGAATTAAAGCCTAAAAACTTATCAGTCCGATTTTTTGTGCGGATGGATGATGTGACTAAGCGTATCCTTAAATTAGTGAATGATGAAATGACAGAAGAAGAGCGTGAAAAAGTTATTAATCAGGAAATAGCAAAAATACAAAAAGAAAACGATGAAGGTGGAAAATATACCGTGTCAGTAAAATCATTTTATAGCGGTAATGAATACTACTACTTTGTTTATGAAGACTATGAAGATGTTCGTTTTGTAGGCGCACCACCTAGCAGTATCGGTAAATTTGGCGGAGATACAGATAACTGGGAATGGCCAAGACACACAGGAGACTTTGCTCTTTTCAGAGTGTATGGAAACAAGGAAGGGAAACCTGCAAGTTACTCAGAAAACAATGTTCCCGTTCAAGTTGATTACCATTTGCCAATTAGTTTAAAAGGTATTGAAGAAAATGATTTTGCAATGATATTAGGGTATCCCGGTCGCACAAACCGCTGGATGCCTTCAGCAGGAATAGAACAAAATGTAAATTATGCATATCCTGCTTTTGTTGAAGCCTCAAAAGTTGCAATGGATGCCATGAAAGTTCACATGGATAAAAATCAGCAAGTAAAACTTGACTATGCATCCAGATATGCGGGTATAGCAAACTACTGGAAAAACCGTCAAGGAATGATAGATGCTTTAACACAGCATAAAACAGCAAGAGTTAAAAGGGATCAAGAAGCTAGGTTTGTTAAGGAGGTAAGGTCAAGTTATCAAAATAATACAGACCTCAGAACAACAAACGATGAAAGTTCGAAGAAAACTACATCAGTTTCTTCTATCACAGCGTTGGATACTAAAGACATGGTCAAGTATTCAAGGGTTATGGATGTAATTAATGAATATTACGAAAAAACAAATAAAAAAAGTAGTGAAATAAACTATATATTAGGTATTTTAAGGTCAAGTAGATTGGCTTTAATGCCTAATAGAATTGAAAACACTTTTGCAGAATATTTTTCTTTAGACGAAGTATCAACAGGTAAATTACTAGTTAAATTTCAACCTGTGATCGATGAGATGTATGGAAAATTCAATTCCGATTTAGAAAAAGATGTTTTTATTGAAACTGTAAACCTTTATGCTTTAAACGTTCCAAATCTGGTTCCCTATATAGATAGTTTAAAGGGTGATTACAAAAGAGGGAACAATTCGATTAAAGAAAGCTTAGGAAATTTAATTGATGAAAGTATTTTTTCAAAAAAAGAAAACCTTGAAGAATTCCTTAAAAGTCCGGATAGTACAGTTTTTGTAAATGACCCAATTTATAAAATTTCTAAAGAACTTTTAAAGGCTTATAGACATCAAACTGAAGAAGAAAAAGAACTTGAAGCAGATTACCAAAAGGCTTACCGCTTAATGATTCAGGGTATGCGTGAAATGAATCCAGATAAGAAACATTACCCTGATGCCAACAGCACGTTAAGACTTTCTTATGGAAAAGTAAGAGCATTACCAAGAAGTAAAAAGCCAAACGATGCCTCTAAAAACTACTTTACAACTTTAAAAGGAACTGTTGCAAAATACCAGCCCGGAGATGATGAGTTTGATATGCCAAAAAAACTCATTGATTTATACAATGCTAAAGACTTTGGGCCTTATGCAGACAAAGCAGGACATATGCCTGTGAATTTCCTTACAGACCACGATATAACAGGAGGTAATTCAGGGTCGCCTGTGTTGAACGGAAAAGGTGAACTTATTGGACTTGCATTTGATGGAAACATCGAAGCAATGGCGGGTGATGTCATCTTTGATGACCAATTACAACGTGCCATCAATGTAGATGTTCGCTATATTTTGTTTATCATAGACAAGTATGCCGGCGCAAAACATCTTGTAGAAGAGATGACAATTGTAAAATAAGTTTTACACGATTTTTAATAAAAGACCTTTCAGAGTTTATTGCTTTGAAAGGTTTTTTTATTGGTGTTTCCTTATCTTTACTCCATAAAAACTCTCTCTATGTACATTCATTTCATAGCCATTGGCGGAAGTGCCATGCACAACTTGGCATTAGCATTACACCTTAAAGGCGACACCATAATCGGCAGTGACGATGAAATATTTGAGCCCTCAAAATCACGTCTTCAAAAAGCCGGATTGCTGCCTGAACATTTTGGTTGGTTTCCCGAAAAAATCACCTCAAACCTTGACGCTGTCATATTGGGAATGCACGCAAAATCAGATAATCCAGAACTTTTAAAAGCACAGGAACTAGGCCTTAAAATCTATTCATATCCTGAATATTTGTATGAACATTCTAAAAATAAAACCCGCGTTGTAATAGGCGGAAGTCACGGAAAAACCACAATCACAGCAATGATTCTACATGTGCTCAACTACCATAAAATTCCCGCAGACTATATGGTGGGCGCACAACTCGATGGCTTTGAAACCATGGTACACCTCACAGATGAAAACGATTTTATGGTGCTTGAAGGTGACGAATATTTATCATCACCCATAGACAGGCGACCCAAATTTCACCTCTATAAACCTAATATAGCATTACTGAGCGGCATCGCCTGGGATCATATTAATGTATTTCCCACTTTTGAAAACTATTTAGAGCAGTTTAAAATATTTATCGATTCTATCGTAAAAGGAGGCAGCATCAACTACAATACAGAAGATCCCGAAGTTGTGAATGTAGTTGAAGCTTCAGAAAATACCATTAGAAAAATTGGCTATCAAACCCCTGAAAATTTTATCGAAAACGGAATCACCTATCTGGAAACCCCTGAAGGCCCTATGCCCATTGAAGTTTTTGGAAAACACAATCTCAACAATCTGGCGGGTGCCAAATGGATTTGTCAGCACTTGGGTGTGGATGAAGACGATTTTTATGAAGCCATTGCCACGTTTAAGGGAGCTTCAAAACGCCTTGAAAAAATCACTGAAACAGAAAACTTTGTGGCTTACAAAGATTTCGCACATTCACCATCAAAAGTTGCAGCTACTACACAAGCCGTAAAAAATCAATATACTGACCGAAGACTTGTTGCTTGTCTGGAGTTGCATACCTACAGCAGTTTAAATCCCGAGTTTTTAAAAGAATACCAAGGTGCTCTTAATGCCGCCGATGTGGCTGTGGTTTTTTATTCACCTCACGCCGTTGAAATTAAAAAACTCGAACCCATCACCAAGGAACAAATCGCAATAGCTTTTCAAAGGGAAGATTTAAATATTTTCACAGACTCTCTCGCATTTAAAGACTTTCTCTTTCAACAAGATTTTAAAAACAGTACTCTGCTTTTGATGAGTAGCGGCAATTATGGTGGATTGAATTTTGAGGAAGTAGCAAATCTAATTAAGGATTAATCTGTTTTATAAATATTTTCAATAAACTCATCCCTATTCTTTTTTGCTTGTTGCTTAAGCGCTTCTTTCGCATGGAGTTGGTCTTTCAATACCTTATCTTGTGAAAGTTTAAATTTGCCTTCCCAGCTAGTGATGTCAATTTCAAAAGCCTGTATATGGTTTACGGCACCATCCATACGTTTGTTGTCGGGCTTCAAAATGTAATTTTTTTCCTTGCCTTCAAGAAATTCGGTCATAGCGATCATGGTTTTCTTGGCAGCTTCGGGGGCATTAATTAATGTGATGGTTCCCGTTAGGTGTACAAAAATATAATTCCAGGTAGGCAGTTGGGTAGTGGTATAAATACTTGGCGAAATATAAGCATCAGGGCCCCTAAAAATAACGGTGACTTCTGCATCATCCTTCAATGTTACCACCTGTGGATTGTATTTATCAATATGCGCCACCAGTTTTTGAATCTTGTGATTGTAGATAATGGGAATATGCGTTACCAGCGGTTTTCCGTCCAGCACAGAAACCAGCATCCCCAGCGGGTATTCTTCAATAACCGCAATTATTTTTTTTATATCGTTTTCCTGATGGTGTTTTGGTGGATACAAGGGTCTTAGGTATTTTAGATTGACGATTTCTAATTTAAGAATTTTAATTTCCCCTCCTTTGGAAAGCCTGTTCTAAATCTATTTTGGAAGGGTTGAGGGGAGGATAAATGAACTAACTTCCAAACTGCCTGAAATGGTGATCCAAGTGCTTGTATTGCATTTTCCCCCATTGTTCTGTTGTAAAATGCCCGCAAAGAGGGTGTGGAGGCCATTCGGTTTTGTTTTTTTCTGAATAAAATTCTTCTATCAGTGTCTTTAAAGCTTGTTTTTCTTTTTGAAAATCCCGTTCATCCACAATTTTAAATTCTTTTGAAGTGGGCAGACCCTGCTTCCATGGTTTGTCATCATAAAGTGATTTTTTAAATAAAGAAAAAAGCAATCTCATTACCGGGTTGGGTTTTGCCAAAGTGATTTTTTCTAAAGGAACCTTCAGCGGTTCACTGCAATGTGCCAGCATTTGGGCGACGTTCATTTTACCCCATTTTGCTTGCGACTCTTGGCTTAAGTTGTCAAGCCGCTCTAGTATTTCGGCGTAAGCCTTTTCAGTAAAAAGTGATTTCATAATGTTAAATATTTTTCACGAATTAAAGATACATGTTTATCTTTATACTCATTATGGCAAGTGATCAAAAAAAACCAACATCATTTTCAATAAAAAACTGGTCTGAGGACGATCGTCCCCGTGAGAAACTTCTAAATAAAGGTCGTGCAGTCCTTACAGATGCTGAACTTATAGCCATTCTTATTGGATCAGGGAGCAATGAAGAGAGCGCTGTGGATTTGAGTAAACGCATTTTGGCAAAAGCCAATAATAACCTCAATCAATTAGGGAAACTCACTACCAATCAATTGATGGAGTTTAAAGGCATTGGTGAAGCAAAAGCCATTACTATTGCTGCTGCAATGGAGCTTGGAAGACGCCGCAGAGTTGAAGAGCCTATAAAGAAAAATAAAATTTCATCCAGTCGGGATGTTTTTGAACTTTTACAACCCATATTAGGTGAATTGCCTCACGAAGAATTTTGGATACTTTACCTCAACAACTCAAACAAAATCATTTTCAAGGAACAGTGCAGTAAAGGAGGCATTACAGGAACGCTCGTTGACGTACGACTTGTTTTAAAAAAGGCACTTGAAGTAAGCGCTACCGGGCTTATTTTGGCACATAACCATCCCTCCGGAACTTTAATTGCCAGCGAACCCGATAAAATGTTAACGCGAAAGCTCAAATCAGCTTCAGAAAGTCTCGATATCAAAGTGCTGGATCACCTAATTATTACTGAAAAAGCCTATTTTAGTTTTGCTGATGAAAATCTTTTGTAGTTTATGTTCAAAGATAAATCCATTACCGATATATTTTTTGATTTAGATCATACTCTTTGGGATTTTGATAGAAATTCGGCATTGGCATTTCAAAAAGTATTTGAATTTCATAAAATCACTATTGATGTTTTAGGGTTTTTGAAGATATATGAGCCTGTTAATTTGAATTACTGGAAACTTTACCGAGAGGAAAAAGTAACTAAACAAGAATTAAGAAGAGGACGGCTTACAGATACATTTAATCTTTTACACTATGAGCTTCCAGTTGAGGTGATTGATGACTTGTCTGTTTCTTATATTGATTTTTTACCTTATAACAATCACCTTTTTGAAGGAACTAAAGAGCTATTGGGATTTTTAAAACCAAGATTTAATTTACATATAATTACAAATGGTTTTGAAGAAGTTCAATATAAAAAACTCAAAAACTCAAACATAGATAACTTCTTTAAAACGGTTACAAATTCTGAACGTGTAGGTGTTAAAAAACCCAATCCCAGAATTTTTCATCATGCGTTACAACTAGCCAACACATTTCCTGAAAACAGTGTGATGATTGGCGATAATTTTGAAGCCGATATTCTCGGAGCTAAAGCTGTTGGTATGCACACTTTGTTTTTTAATCCAAAAGGTTCCATTAAAGAAAATCAACCCACTGTTCAAAATCTTTTAGAAATAAAAAATCTCTTTTAATTAGGGTAAACTGCTTTTAATCTGTTTACGTAAATAACAATAGAAGCTATTGTTTTTTCGTTATACATACTAAATCCCCAAAGCAATGCCCAAACAATTAATTTTAGTTTTAACTTTCTGTTTATGTTTGTTTTCTTGTGTAAAAGAAACAGATTTTAATCAAGCAGAAGAAATTGTTTTAACGCAAGAAGTGGAAGCTAACTTTCTTTATTTCACACTTCAGATTGAAGATTTTCAAGCACCAACAATACCAACAGGAAACTTGACAGTTGTTGACACCACCGAAATCAGGTTTTTGGATGACGATTTTGCAGTAGATAATATAGTTTCAGCTGAATTCTTTTTCAGAGTATCCAATACATTTCCGGTGAGTTTAGATGCTAATTTTACTTTTCTCTCAGAAGAGAATGAACCTTTTTATGAAATCAACTTTCCTGTTGAAATAAGTGAAGACGGCAACCCCGTTGTGACTGAATTTTCTCAGTTAATATCTGGCGGAGACCTCGAACTACTTACCTTAAATGATAAAGTTGTTGCTACCA
This sequence comes from uncultured Planktosalinus sp., assembly GCF_963973675.1. NCBI lineage: Bacteria > Pseudomonadati > Bacteroidota > Flavobacteriia > Flavobacteriales > Flavobacteriaceae > Planktosalinus > uncultured Planktosalinus sp. The sequence continues at coordinate 7,821 of NZ_CAXBAN010000019.1, forward strand.
TTGTGATTCATACTACTGATGAATCTCTTGAAGGTACACTTAACTTACAATCAAAGACCACTTACTTTTTGGAATTTTCTGAATTATAAAAAAATTTCGAAGCAAGTTCATGCATCTTAAAAGACCTTGGTTTTTAAAATTAAAATTAAAACAGTAGCGATATAAATGAAGTTTTTATCAATTTGTTGGATAATACTAATCGGGTTTACTGGTGTAAGCCAAAACAAACAACTTTTGTATGGAGTCAAGGACATTCCCCAATCATTATTGTTGAATCCAGGAGGTATTGTTCAGTATGACAAACATTTTGGAATTCCATTTTTATCACACATTCACTTTAATGGCGGGGCATCAGGGGTTACAGTTTATGATATTTTTCAAAATTCAATTACCACAAATATTAATAACCGAATCACTCAAGCTATATTCAATCAAAAAAATACAGACTTTTTTACTGTAACGCAACAGTTGGAAATAATTAATTTTGGTTGGAGAAATAACCAGGAATATTACTTTTCAGGAGGGGTGTATCAGGAGTTTGATATGATAACTTACTTTCCCAGAGACCTGGCAATTTTAGGTTGGGAAGGAAATGCAAATTATATTGACTATGAATTTGACTTAGCCGATTTGAATACTTCGGGCGATTTATTGACGGTCTATCATTTTGGTGCAAACAAAAAAGTGACAGACAAGCTCACTTTGGGTGCCAGAATTAAAGTTTACAGTAGTATTTTCAATTTTAGAAGTACAAATAATAAAGGAACATTTGTAACAAGAGCAGGTGACGGTTCTCAGAATATTTATGACCATTTGTTGCAAAATGCTGATGTTCAAATGCAAACTTCGGGATTTGCATCGCTCATAGAAAGTGACAATGAAAGCCCTAATGTTGGAGGTCATGTTGTTGGTCGTGCATTTTTTGGTGGTAATTTAGGAATTGGAATAGATATTGGAGCTACTTATGAGCTTACTAATAATTGGGTGGTAAGTGCGAGTTTATTAGATGTTGGTGCTATTTTTCATACCAATGAAGTTGAAAATTACAGAGCTCATGGTAGTTATAATTTAACCGGTTTAAATTTAATCTTTCCATCGCTTGAAGAGGGTGAGGCGACACTTCCTTATTATCAAAACCTGGAGGATGAAATCACTGAACAAGTTCCCATAGACACACTTTACAATAAATATACTGTTATGCGGCCAATGAAAATGAATGCAGAGCTTATGTATCATTTTGGTGAATCTTTTAGTAATAAAGAATGTGATTGCCTCGATATGGGTAAAGGTGATTTTGGAAACCAGGCTGTTGGTCTGCAATTGAATTCTATTTTCAGACCCAAAAAACCTCAATATGCAGCAACGTTATTTTACTACAGGCGTTTTACTGACTTTCTCGCCGGTAAAATAACTTATACTGCTGACTCCTTTTCAATTGACAATGTGGGTTTGCTTGCAGTTGGAGATTTTGGAAAACTGAATGTTTATATTGGTATTGATAATTTATTGCGGTATGGAAATCTTGCAAAAGCAAATCATGTATCTTTGCAGTTAGGTTTAAATTTAAAGTACCTTTAAAAAAGTTTACCAATGAAACATCCATTCTTTTTAGTCGCGTTTATCATTGCATTTTCAAGTGCAGGTTTTTCTCAAAAGTCATTGAGTGAATATGTTTTTGTTGTTGTACCTCAACAGTTTGAATTTCAAAAAGGTAAAGATCAATTTCGCTTAAACACCTTAACAAGACATCTTTTCAATAATGCAGGATTTAATGCAATTTATGATGTTGAACTAAAAGAGCTCCCAAGATGTGAAGGTTTATTTGCAGAGGTAAAAGAGAACTCCTCATTTTTATTGACCAAAGTTGAGATCTTACTGAAAGATTGTAATGAAAATATTGTATTTAAATCTGCAGAAGGTTCGAGTAAAGAAAAGGCCTATGAAAAAGCCTATCAAGAATCAATTAAAACTGCATTTCAAAGCTTAGAAGTTTTGGGAATTAATCAGGGAGATTTACAAAATTTTCGGGAAAATATTTCTAAAAGGGACGGATCCATTTCGTTGAATGTAAATAAATCACCTGAAAAAGTTTCGCAAACAAATGAACAAATGGCATTTAAAAATTTGCCATCTTATGTTTTTAAAGGAGCTACATATTTACTGGAACAAACAACTGATGGGTATAAATTATTTAAAAAAGTATCAAATAATGACGGTTTTATAGAGTTTGGTATTTTGACAGAAACTTCCAGAGATGGTACTTACCTATTTGTTAAGGATGATAAAAGTTATTTAGCCGGTTTTGATTCTGATTTCAATTTAATCATCGATGGAGTTGACGAAAGTGGAAAGCCAACCCAAAACAGATATTTAAAAATTAAACAACAATAATTTAAACCGTTTTAAAACTCACATCCCCAAGTTTCTCAACACGCCCCATTAAATTTTGGTTTTGCTCCAGAAACCGTGCCGCTGTCGCTGCTCCTGCTAGAATGATATGTCCTTTTTTAACGGTAATACCCGCAGTTGAAGCCAGTCTGCTCAACTCCACTACAGATTGTAATGGATTATCCAGAATCGCAGCAGAGGAAGCGCTTTCTACTACTTCATCATGAACCATAAGCTCTATTTTTAAATTTGAAATTTCTGTTGAAAGTGGTTGCCATGTTCCAATTACGTAACCGGTAGAAGAGCAATTGTCTGCCACCACATCTTCCAGAGAAAACTTAAAATTCTCATATCGTGAATCGATTATTTCCAAAGCAGGTGCCATGCTATCCAGATAATCCGGAAGTTCTTCAAGTGTTAATTCTCTATTGATTTCCTTGCTTACGCGAAAAGCGATTTCAGGCTCTACCCTTGGGTGAATCCATCGTTTTAAATCTATAGTATTGCCTTCTTTGATTTCCATCTCATTAGTTAAAATCCCCCAGATGAGGTCATGAACACCCATTTGTTCCATCTTTGCCTTGCTGGTAAAGCCTAACTTGTATCCTGTAATATTTTCACTGCGCTCTACTCTTAAATTAATAGCCATACGTTGAATTTCATAGGCATCTTCAAGGTTCATTTGATTTGCAGCTGCCATTTGTGGAACAGCTTTAGCGTTTCTTGCTGCATTGTCAAGTATTGTTGCAATTTCTTGTTTATTCATAGTCTATATTTTAACCCTCTCAGTGTTTTATCTCAAAATATCGTGACTGAGAGATTTGTCGCTTTTATTACATTAAATTTTTTGCGATAGCATCATCGTGTAAAATACTTTCGGTTTCACGTTTTACAAGTTCTAAAGTATCTCTCAAGGGTTTGTCTAAATTAATTTTTCCATCAGACAACAAGTTTAAAATGGCTTTATCCTGTGCTCTACCTCTTCGCATCGCTTCAGAATAGGAGATGTCTTCATTGAAGGTCACCAATGAATATTTAGAATAATATTCAAACGGGAATTCTTTTTCAAAAGCGGTTTCCAGTTTTCTTTTTTCTTGAAACAACGCACTTGCGGTATGGGATTTCATCTCGTGAAAATTGTCCAAGGCAAGATCTGCAATCGCATCGGTATCTTTTTTACGTTCTTTTTCATAAGCTGAAAACACTTTTTGCCAGTCACCCTCGTGTTGGTCTAAGATTTTGTCAAAAACGACGACATCTTCAAAAGAAGCGTTCATTCCTTGTCCGTAAAAAGGAACAATCGCGTGTGCTGCATCCCCCATCAAAAGTGTTTTCCCATAACTACTCCAAGGGTTACATTTTACAGTACCTAAAGCACCAGTGGGATTTTCAAAATATTCAATTGCTAAATTTGGCATTAAAGCCAACGCATCAGGATAGTATTTTTTAAAATATTCAAGTACTCTTTCCGGACTGTTGAGGTTGTCAAAATTGTATTCCCCCTCGCTGTAAGATAAAAACAAAGTTACCGTAAAACTTCCGTCAAGATTGGGAAGGGCAATGACCATATTTTCTCCTCTGGGCCAAATGTGAAGGGCCCCTTTTTCTGTGAGATAACCACCATCTTTGGCAGGTGGGAAAGTGAGTTCTTTGTAACCGTGTGTTAAAAAGTTTTGCGAAAAACTAAACAAAAACTTTTTATGTAAAAACATGCTTTTTCTTAAAACAGAGCCCGCGCCGTCTGCTCCAATGACGATGTCACCTTTGAGTAATAATTCCCGGTCATTCACATCATCGTGAAAGGTTCCGATTCCTTTTTCTAAATCAACTTCTTTGCAACTGTGATTAAAAATTAACGTTATGTTTTCCATCTGTTCTGCTTCATCAAGAAGCAGAGCGTTTAAGCCCGTTCTTGAAATGGAGTTGATGTATTCATCTTCTCTTCCGCTATAGCGACTTAAAAAAGTATTGCTTTCCAAATCATGAATCATCCTTCCATACATTGGGATACAGAGTTCTTTCACTTTTTCTTGAAGTCCCACAAGTTTCATTCCTTTCATACCACGGTCTGAAAAGGCCAGGTTTATTGACCTGCCGGCACCTAAATCTACGGTTCTTAAATCGGGTCGTTTTTCTATGAGTTGCACCTGGTAGCCTCGTTGTGCCATTCGCAAGGCTAGTAATGAGCCACAAAGTCCGGCACCAATAATGAGTATGGTTTGTTCTTTCATGTTGTTTAAATAATATTTTTCAAACGTTCCACCATAAGATACATATCTTCAAAAGAATTGTAGAGAGGGGCAGGGGCCACTCGAATAACATCGGGTTCACGCCAGTCACTAATGACTCCAGCCTTGATAAGCTTATCGTGTAGGCTTCTGTCGGCATTTTTTACTGCAAGCGATAATTGGCACCCACGTTCATCAGGATTTGAAGGTGTAATAATGTTAATGCGGTCATTTTTTAAATCGTGAAGTAAGAACTCCAGATAACCGGTGAGTTTTTTTTGTTTTGCTAAAATGGTTTCAAAACCGGCTTCTTCGAAGATATCAAGAGAGGCCCTGATGGCAGCCATTGACAAAATGGGCGGATTGCTCAACTGCCAGCCTTCAGCTCCCGGAAGCACGTCAAATTCCTGACGCATGTTAAAACGTGTTTTTTTATTGTGACCCCACCAGCCGGTAAAGCGTTTTAACTTGGGATTGTTTGCATGACGTTCGTGCACAAAGAGTCCTCCTAAACTTCCCGGGCCACTATTGAGGTATTTGTAGCTGCACCAAACGGCAAAATCGGGGCCATTTTCGTGCAAATTAGGCTGAATGTTTCCGGCACCGTGAGCGAGATCAAAACCCACTATGCATTTATGCTTGTGTCCCAACTCGGTTATTTTTTTTATGGGGAAGGATTGCCCGGTGTAATAGTTCGTGGTTCCAATAAGGATCAGGGCAATTTCATCACCTTGATTTTCCATTATCTTTTCAAGATCTTCAAAACGGCAGAGGTCTTCACCTTTTCTGGGTTTCCATAAAATAAGCCCTTCTTTTTTATCAAAACCGTGAAAATCAAGTTGTGATTCCACAGCATATTTGTCTGAAGGAAAGGCATCGCTTTCAATGACAATTTTATATTTGGTGTTGGTGGGTTGATAAAACGAAACCATCAACAAGTGAAG
>NZ_CAXBAN010000020.1:0-13372 GCF_963973675.1 uncultured Planktosalinus sp.
TGGTTTTTGCATCCTCAAAATTGTTTAAATAACATAGTAAATAAGTTGCAGGAAGGTTTTTGATGTCTTTCTCTTCACTTTTGTTAAATGGAATTTCTTTTTTGAGCTTTTCTAAAAGTGCATTGTTACTGTTGTATATGTGGTAGAGTGTTTTTTTATTAAACTGAGGGGGTTGAAAAATAAGGTTGCTGTTAATTTTATAGGAACCATTTTCATTGAAAACTAGCAGGAGTTCTTCCAGTGGGTAATATTTGATGTTGTTATGTACTCCCAGTTTTACATATTCAACAATTTTAAAATAGTTTTCAGAAAATTCAATGGTTATTTCATCTAATGCCGAATAAAACAAACGCACTTGTTCATTAATCAACTCTATATCTACGCGTGAATAGAATATGGTATTGTGAACTTTTTTTGGAATTCCTGCCCAGCAAACCACAAAAATTTCTTTAAAAACTTTATAATGGGTTTCAAGGTCGTTATGACGATTCACAACAAAATCCATGACACCGTCCAGGGTTAGTTTGATATTGTTTTTAGCGTGGGTTTCAATTTCATCAACAATTGCCGAATTAACATCTTTTATTTCAATATCAAAAACTTTAGGCATAGAGATGCTCCCATCTCTAAAAAATACGTTGCCACCCCAGTATTTCCAAATATTTTTTTTAAGTGAGGTAATTTTATCATTTGGTCTTATTGTAACCAAACCTACCACTTTTCCTTCATGCAAATGTGGGAAGGGAATGTTTTCATAAGTGACCAAAGGGGCGTTTTCAAGATAAGCATTTACGAGGTTTTGTATTTTACTGTCATCAAAAAAATCAACACCAACAATTTTGTTGCTACTGTCATCAACACCCACAATAATATAAGAATTGTTTTTGGGGTTTGAATTGCTCAACGCACAAATATGTTTTAAAAACTTTGCTTTTCCTTCTTTATTACCTAAATCAAATTTCAATTTTTTGTCATAAAAGCTACACTCATCGGTATGAGCCAAAAGTGTTTTGATAAGTAAGCGTTTATTGATCATTGTAGATTGTGTACTTGTACAAGCTTGCTTTTGTTAATCATTCGGAATTTTTATTGACAATAGTACTGCTAGCCTGATCTATACTCATCACAACCAGGTCTGCTATATTGACGTGTTTTGGGCGTGTTATAGTGAAAAAAATAATGTCTGCTATATCATCAGCTAAAAGGGGTTGAAAACCTTTATAGACTTTATCTGCACGCTCTTTGTCACCCTTAAAACGCACTTCACTAAATTCTGTTTTTACCAAGCCAGGATGAATGGCACCTACTTTAATACCTGTTCCGTTCAGGTCAATACGAAGCCCTTGATTAATGGCATCAACGGCGGCTTTGCTTGCGCAATAAATGTTGCCCTTTGGGTAAACTTCTTTTGCTGCCGTAGAGCCAATATTAATAATATGACCTGAGTTTTTTTCTAGCATACCCGGCAAAATCGCTTTGGTAACATATAGAAGCCCCTTAATATTGATATCTACCATGGCATCCCAATCATCAATATTTCCATCTTGAAAATTATCCAATCCATGAGCATTTCCAGCATTATTAATAAGAATATCAATGTTGGAAAATGAATCGGGAAGGCTTTGTATGTTTTTTATTACCTCTTTTTTTTCGCGAATATCAAATACAAGCGTATGAACATCAGTAAATTTAGAGAGCTCTTTTTTAATGACTTGCAGCCTTTCTTTTCTTCTGCCACAAAGAATTAACCGAATATTGTTTTTTGAAAAAACCTTTGCGGTTGATAGACCAATTCCTGAAGTAGCACCAGTTATAAATGCAGTTTTTTGATTCATATTATTAGCATGATTAGCACCTAAATGTAGCATTTTAATCCGTCATATTGAAGTTAATTTTAGTTAATCACTGCGTTAATGAGTGTTAAAAAAATACATGATTATTATTTATGAAGTTATACTATAAACCTAAATCTAATAATTATGAAAAGTATTTTAAAAATTAGTTTTTTAAGCATTCTTGTGTTTGCATTTACATCATGTAGTGATGACGATTCAAACTCAGATCAAGCATCTCGGGTTATGGTTAACTTAACAGATGCCCCGGGTGATTACGAACATGTTTATATTGACGTTCAAGACGTGAGAGTAATATATGGTGGGAATGGCGAAGAAGTAACAATTGGCAATATCAATGCCGGTGTGTATGATTTACTCGAACTTACAGGAGGCGTAAGTGTTTTGCTGGCAGATGAAGAAATTCCTTCAGGCATAATCTCCCAAATGAGACTTGTTTTAGGAGAAGAAAACTCAATTGTTATTGACGGTGAGGCTTTTCCGTTACAAACTCCCAGCGCACAGCAATCAGGTTTAAAGCTTCAGGTAAATCAAACCTTAGAAGCAGGTATACTTTATGAATTTACGCTCGATTTTGACGTTGAAGAGTCTATTGTTGAACAAGGAAATGGAGGTTATTTATTAAAACCCGTTATCAGGGCTAGTACTGCAGCCGAGTCTGGTTCAATTTCCGGGCTGGTTTTACCTCTTGGTGTACAAACCCTTGTATCTGCTTCAAACAGCGAAAACACCATCTCTGCCTATACCAATGCACAAGGTGATTTTGTGCTTCATGGAGTTCCTGAAGGTACATATACGGTGACTATTGAACCAGAAGTAACGTCAGGATTTCAGATAATTGTCATTGAAGATGTTGAGGTTGTTAATGGAAATGTTACCACAATGGGCACTATTGAACTTTTGTAAGCAGACCTACTAAATAAAACTTTTATACAGTCAGTGCTAATTAGCACTGACTGTTATTTTTAACCAATTGTTAACAGCAATACTGATGATAATTTTTCAATTTGCATCCTTATTAAAGCATCCCTAAAACTTAATAAAAATGGAAGATTTAAACGCAACAATTGACATTGGAGCATTAAACGAAAAAATTGAAAAAGAAAGTGCTTTTGTTGACATCCTTTCTTTAGAGATGAATAAAGTAATTGTTGGCCAAAAGCACATGGTTGAACGCTTATTGATTGGGTTACTGGGTCAAGGACACATCCTTTTAGAGGGAGTTCCGGGTTTGGCAAAAACACTTGCAATCAATACGTTGTCACAAGCCGTACATGGAACCTTTAGCAGAATTCAGTTTACCCCAGACTTACTTCCTGCCGACGTTATTGGCACTTTGATTTATAATATGAAACTCAATGATTTCAGTATAAAAAAAGGTCCAATTTTTGCCAATTTTGTATTGGCAGACGAGATTAACCGTGCTCCTGCCAAAGTTCAGTCTGCTCTTCTCGAGGCCATGCAGGAAAAACAAGTAACTATTGGTGAAGAAACCTATATACTCGATAAGCCATTTTTAGTAATGGCCACAATGAACCCGATTGAACAGGAAGGAACTTACCCATTACCTGAAGCTCAGGTGGATCGATTTATGCTTAAAACGGTCATCAAATATCCACAACTGAATGAAGAACAACTCATCATCAGGCAAAACTTAAAAGAAAGTTTTAATAAAGTTAATCCTGTAGTTACATTAGAACAAATTAAAAGAGCCCAGGATGCTGCACGCGAAGTATATATGGATGAAAAGATTGAAAAATATATTCTCGACATAATTTTTGCAACCAGAACGCCTGAAAAATACAATCTTTCAGAATTAAAACCTCTTATTCAATACGGGGCGTCCCCACGTGGAAGTATCAACCTGGCAATAGCTTCAAAATGCTATGCTTTCATTAAAAGAAGAGGGTATGTGATTCCTGAAGATGTGAGAGCTGTAGTTCATGATGTACTTAGACACAGAATAGGTGTTACTTATGAAGCCGAAGCTGAAAACATCACCTCTGAAGATTTAATCAATAAAATTGTAAATCAAATCGAAGTACCATAATCAGTTAATAGTAAATTGAATGAAGTGGATTTGAAACTTCAAATTCCAACAGTCAAAAGCTAGAATCATAAACCATTATGGATACCAAAGAGCTTCTAAAAAAAGTACGTAAAATTGAAATTAAAACCCGAAGGTTGAGTGATCACCTTTTTGGAGGTGAATATCACAGTACCTTTAAAGGAAGAGGGATGACGTTTAGTGAAGTGCGTCAATATCAGTTTGGCGATGATGTCAGAAATATTGATTGGAATGTTACTGCACGATACAACGAGCCGTTTGTGAAGGTCTTTGAAGAAGAACGTGAGCTTACATTGATGTTGCTGGTTGATATCAGTGGTTCTGAGTTTTTTGGGTCAACACCACAATTTAAAAATGAAATTATCACAGAAATTGCTGCAACACTTGCTTTTTCGGCATTACAAAACAACGACAAAATTGGACTTGCTTTGTTTACTGATCAAATAGAGCTTTACATACCTCCTAAAAAAGGAAAATCTCACGTTTTGAGAATTATCAGAGAGCTCATTGAGTTTGAACCCAAAAGCAAAAAAACCAACATTTCAAATGCCTTGGAATTTTTATCAAACGTGATGAAAAAGAAAGCAATTTCATTTATGATTTCCGATTTTATTACTGAAGAGAATTATGAAAGCGCACTTAAAATAGCAGCTAAAAAACATGATTTAACAGGTATTCGCATCTATGATCAAAGAGAAGAACACATTCCAAACCTAGGAGTTGTATTAGCCGAAGATGAAGAAACCGGAGAGTCTGTTTTGGTTGATACAACTTCAAAAAAAGTAAGAAACAGTTATGCAAAATACTATTTGGAAAAGGTGAAATTTTACCAGGAAACTTTTCAAAAAAGCGGTGCTGGAACAATGAGTTGCAGAGTTGACGAAAGCTATGTCAAAAAGTTGCTGGGTTATTTTAAAAACAGGGCATAAATAAAAGTTGATTAAAAGAGTTAATAAAAATGAATCAAAAGCTAATTAGAAATCTATTTAAAATCAACACTCTTGGTATTCGAGAGCTAGTTGTTTTTTTGATTATTATTGGTTTTTCGCTCACATCATTTGCCCAGGTAAATACAACTTTAGACACAACAGCAATAAAAATTGGTGAAGAATTTAATTTTACAATTGAAGTAATTTCAGATTCAACTGATGCAGTTCAGTTTCCAGAAGGACAACGTTTTTTGCCGCTGGAAGTAATCGAGTTCTATCCAACAGATACAATTTTTGAAGAACAAAAAACACGTTTAATCAAAAGGTATGGCCTAACACAGTTTGATTCCGGCAAATATGTGATTCCGCCACAAACGATAAGCATCAATAACCAAAATTTTTATACAGATTCTTTATTGGTAGAAGTGTTTGATGTTGAAGTAGACACCCTCAAACAAAAAATGTTTGATATCAAACCAGCCAAAGAAGTTCCGCCGGTAAAATCTAACTGGTTAAACTACTTATTCTGGACATTGCTCATTCTATTTACACTCGTGTTATTGGGTTATTTAATTTTAAAGCAAAAGAAAAAAATTGAACAAGCCAAACAACAATTACCACCATTTGAAGAAGCTTTAGTTGCACTTCAGACACTGGACACTTCCAATTTTCTGAAAGAAAGCAGAGTTAAAGATTATTATTCCGGTTTAACCGAAATTGTCAAACGTTATTTAGACAGAGAAGTAGACGAAGCAGCTCTTGAAAGTACTACAGATGAGCTTATAATAAAACTACAACTGCACAAAGATGCCGGTCATCTGGATTTTGATAAACAAACAATTGATAGGCTGAAAAACATTTTAAAAAGAGCCGATTTAATCAAATTTGCAAAAATGCAAATGGAGACTGGTCAAGCACAACTTGACAGAGCTGAAATAGAAGAAATCATCAAAGAAACACATGAATCTATTCCTGAACCAACTGAAGAGGAAAAATTGCAGGACACACTTTACCAGGAACAACTCGAAAAGAAAAAAAGAAATAAAAAACGGCTTTTAATTGGCGCAGGGATTGGCTCTTTTTTAATACTAGCTCTAGCTGTGGCTACAGTACTCTTCGGAATTAATCAAATAAAAGACACCATTTTCGGAAATTATACTCGTTCTCTAGCAGAAAAAACTTGGATAAAAAGTGAGTATGGTTATCCTGCTGTCATTTTAGAAACACCAGAAGTGTTGGTTCGAAAAACTCCCGATGAAGGCTTTATGATTTCTAAAAACCCTGAAGATGTTTTCACTTTTGGTGACATCCGCGAAAAAATATATGTTTACATTGGAAGTTCAAAAACACAAGAAACAGCTCCAGAAGCTTTAGAGCCTATCCTAGAAGAAAAGCTGTTGTTGTTAGAAGAGGCTGGTGCAACAAACCTAATCGTTATGGATGAACCCTTTACTACTGAAAACGGAATTAATGGCATAAAGGCTTCGGGAGAATTCAACATCAGTTTAGGAGAAAATAAATATAAAAATGAAAAAAGTGAATATGAATTACTCATTTTTAGTCACGGAGGTAGCATTCAAGAAATTTTAATTGTCATTGAAAAAGGTGACCTATATGCACAACAAATTAAAGAACGAATTTTGAATTCGGTTGAAATTGAAGTACAAAAAAGATGATCCCATTGCAATTTGAATTTGTAAACCCTGAGTTTTTCTGGTTGTTTTTATCACTGCCGGTTGCTGTAGCTTGGTTTTTATGGAAACACAAGAAAAATACGGCTTCCATAAAACTTTCAACATTAAAAGGATTTAAAACAAGTTCAAACTGGCTGCCAAAATTAAGACCTGTATTGTTTTTGTTTAGAATCATAGCTTTAGCATTACTGATTATTGCAATGGCTAGACCGCGTTATGTTGATACAACTTCAAAAATTAAAAAAACTGAAGGTATAGACATCGTTATGGCAATGGATGTATCAGGGAGTATGTTAGCAAGAGACTTGAAACCCAATCGACTTGAAGCACTTAAAAATGTTGCTACAGACTTTGTAATGGAGCGACCAAACGATCGCATAGGAATTGTTATTTATGCCGGTGAAAGTTATACACAAGTACCACTTACAACAGATAAAAATGTAATTGTAAATGCCATCGAAAACATTTCTTATGGCGGTGCAATCGAAGATGGAACTGCAATAGGGATGGGACTTGCAACAGCAGTAAATCGGTTAAAAGATAGTCCAACAGAAAGTAAAGTGGTAATTCTCTTAACCGACGGCGTGAACAATAGTGGTGTAATTGACCCAAAAATTGCTACTGAACTTGCCTTGGAGTTTGGCATTAAGGTGTACAGCATAGGCCTTGGTACAACAGGAATGGCACTTTCACCTGTAGCAATCAACCCAAACGGGTCATTCAGATATGCCAATGTACCTGTTGAAATTGATGAAGAACTTTTAAAAGAAATTTCACAACTCACAGGTGGGTTATATTTTAGAGCATCGAGTACAACAAAATTAGAAGAAATCTATGAAGAAATAAACAAACTGGAAACTACTGAAATAGAGGAGTTTCAGTACACAAGTTATGAAGAAAAATTTCGTCCATTTTTATTAGTGGCCGGAGGTTTATTATTGATTGAGGTTTTATTGAAAATCACTCTTTTTAGAAGTTTTATTTAAATGTATCAACTGGAAGCATCATATTATTTATACTTGTTAGGCATCATCCCTATTGTGTTGCTCGCATTTATTTTGCTATACTTTTGGAAACGAAAAACTCAAAAGCAGTTTGCAGAACAAGAGGCGATGCTTAAATTAAGTCCGGCTTATTCAAACTTCAAATCTGTTACAAAGCTTCTTGTTTTTATAGTTGCCTTGATATTATTAATCATTGCAATTGTTAACCCCAGGATTGGAACCCAAAAAGAAGAAGTTAAACGTGAGGGTGTTGATGTGGTTTTTGCGCTGGATGTATCCAAAAGTATGCTGGCAGAAGATATTGCTCCCAATCGGCTTGAAAAGTCAAAACAGCTCGTGTCACAACTTTTAAATGCGCTGGGAGGTGATCGCGTTGGAATTATTGGGTATGCAGGTGCAGCATTTCCTCAATTACCCATTACAACAGATTATAATGCAGCCCGAATGTTTCTGAATTCTATGAATACAGATATCGTTTCTTCTCAAGGAACTGCTATTGGTGAGGCCATTGAATTGTCAAAATCCTATTATGATGAACAAAACCAAACAAGCAGGGTTTTAATGATCATTTCAGATGGAGAAGATCATCAGGGAAATATTGAAACCGCTATCAAGGAGGCTTCAGAACTAGGAATTAAAGTAATTACAATAGGTGTAGGGTCACCTTCAGGAGGTCCAATACCCATCAAAAGAAATGGAATTCTACAGGAATATTACAGAGACAGTAACGGAGAGCGTGTAATAACCAAAATGGATGATGAAGTTTTGAAACAAATTGCTCAATCTACTGATGGACTCTTTCTTTATGGCGATTCCACGTCAGAGGTAGTTAAAGAGGTTAAAGAATATTTAAATAAGCTTGATAAAGAAGAGTTTGAAACTATGCAGTTTTCAGCCTTTAAAAGTCAATACCAATGGTTTTTAGCGGGTGCATTGTTGTTGCTTTTTCTTGACATTTTCCTTTTGGAACGTAAAACTTTTTGGTTAGAAAAGTTGAACCTTTTTAATGAAAAAACCAAATGAGATACATATTAATTTTCATATTGACGTTGAGCGTTTCTTTTGTTTTTTCACAATCAAAAGAAGAGCAGACAGAACAACAAGAAATAAAAGAATTGCTTGGGTCTGCACAGCTTGCTATGGAAAAAGGAGATTTTGCCACTGCCGAGGCTTCTTACAGAAAAGTAATTTCAAAAGATCCAAAAAACACAACTGCACATTACAATCTTGGAAATGCGTATTACCAAAGAGAGAAAAACCCTGAGGCCACGAAGCGTTTTATTGCAGCTGCAGAAGTAGCTGAAAGTAAAGCTGAAAAACACAAAATATACCACAATCTGGGAAATACATTTATGAATGATAAGCAATACAAACCCGCTGTAGAGGCTTATAAAAACGCATTGAGAAATAACCCTAAAGACGATGAAACTAGATATAATTTGGCACTAGCAAAAAAAATGCTGGAAGAACACGGAGATAGTGGTGGAGGTGAAGAAGATGAACAAGAGCAAGAAAACCAAAAGGAAGAGCAAGAGGGCGACAATCAGGAGGAACAGAAACAAGGTGATGAAGGTCAGGACAAACAGGACAAATCCGGCGAAGGTGAAGAAGAAAATCAAAACCCGGAACAGAGTGATGAAGGTGAACCAAAAGAAGAAAAAGAAGGGCAAGATCAAGGAAAACCACAACCTGTAGAAGGAAAACTGTCACCTCAACAAATTAAAAACCTGCTTGAAGCTATGAATAATGAGGAAAAAAAGGTTCAGGACAAGATAAATGCTGAAAAACAAAAAGGTGTTAAAGTTAAAACTGATAAAGACTGGTAATTAGAGTTTTAAGATTTATTTTTAAATTTTTAAGTAAAGATTAATACCAATCAATTAAAAGTAATTTTAAATTCGCAAGTGAATTAATGATTATGAAAACCAAATACTTAGTTACAGCACTTTTATTTTTACTAGCGGGCTCTTTGTCTGCACAGGTGAAATTTGAAGCAAAAGTGAGTAAGGAAAAGCTTGGAGTAAATGAACGTCTGCGTGTTGATTTTGAGATGAACCAGGATGGTGATAATTTTCAACCACCAAGCTTTAATGGTTTTAGGGTGGTTGCAGGTCCCAACCAATCTGTAAGTAATATGTGGATTAACGGTAAGCGCACTTACTCAAAAACATATAGTTATTTTTTATCGCCAACAGCAAAAGGGACTTTTACAATCGGTCAAGCCAGCATTGAAATTGATGATGAAATTTATAAAACTATTCCAAAAGATGTAGAAGTGGTTTCAGCTGTTGACACTCCAAAGAATGGCGATAACAATGATATAGTATCACAAGGGGATATACACCTGGTTGCCGAAATTTCAAAAACAAACCCTTATTTAAACGAAGGCATCACAGTGGTTTACAAGCTTTACGTTTCTCCTGAAACTTCAGTTAGTGGCTGGCGCGAAATTGATCGCCCTAAATATGCAGACTTTTGGAGTCAAAACATTGACAATAACCAGTTGCAGGTACACGAAGGCACATTTAAAGGTAAGCCTTATCGCTATGCAATTTTAAGGAGCACTGTTTTATATCCTCAAAAATCAGGTAAACTTGAAATTGAGCCCTTGGCGCTTGATGTTCAAGTTGAGGTGCGAACAAACAGACGTGATATTTTTGGGCGTCCTTTTATGACACGCGTCAATAGAACACTTACTTCTTCAACCAGAACAATCGATGTAAAACCTCTACCACTTGAAGGGCAACCTGTAAATTTTTCGGGGGCCGTTGGCAAATTTGAATTGGATGTAAAACCAAATAAGACAAAACTTGACGCTAGTGAATCTTTAGAACTCATAGTACAAGTTAAAGGAAATGGCAATTTAAAACTCTTTAATCCCCCAAAAATTACACTTCCCAATACTTTTGAAGTTTATGAACCGGAATATTCTGAAAGCGTCAACACAACACTTTCAGGAATGAGAGGGAGTGTAAGTGAAAATTATACTGTGATTCCACAATTTCAGGGAAATTACTCAATTGACCCATTAAGCTTTAGCTATTTTGATCTGGAAACAAATTCATATAAAACCCTTACTTCTTCAGCTTTTGAAATTCAAGTAGAAGGTGGTCCTGTAGCTGGAAACCCTTCAAATAATTCATCTTTACCTTACAGGCAGCCCGTTGTTTTAAACACTGAGCAATTCAAGTATATCAAATTGAAGTCAAACCTGAAAGCAATAGATCAAACGCACTTTTTTAAATCTCCACTTTTTTGGTCATTAATGTCCGGTCCCATTTTGCTTATCCCAATTTTCATTTTTGTTGGGTTAAAACGAAAAGAAATAGAAAATGATTTAGAAGGACAACGACTTAAAAAAGCGAACAGACTGGCGAAGAAATATCTTTCAGAAGCTAAGAAAAACAGAGGCGATCAAAAATTATTTTATGAATCGTTAGAACGTGCATTACACAATTATTTGAAAGCAAAACTTTCGATTGAAACATCTGACTTTTCAAAAGAACGAATTGAAGGTGTTTTACTTGATAGAAGAGTTAAACAAGATTCAGCGAGCGAATTTATCAATATTTTGAAAAGCTGTGAATATGCACGCTACTCACCCTCCACCGATGGAGCAATTCAAATTGATTATGACAAGTCTGTTGAAGTAATATCCAGTATTGATAAGCAAATTTAAATGGTGTTATGAAAAAGTTGATTTATATTGCTTTGATTACTTTTAGTTTCAGTATGGTCTCTCAAAACAATTCAGCTTTTGAAGATGGAAAGTCTTTTTACAAAGAAGCCAGCTATGAAGCAGCGATCCAAAGCTGGATGTCAATATTAGAAGCCGGAGAACATTCTGCAGCATTGTATTATAATTTAGGAAATGCCTATTTCAAATTAAATCAAATAGCCCCAAGTATTTATTATTATGAAAAAGCATTAATGCTTGCGCCAGGTGATTCTGATATTCAAAACAACTTAGCGATTGCTCAAAATCAAACAGTTGATATTATTGAACCGCTTCCTAAGAATCTAATTTCTACTTGGATTGATAATGCGATTGCTGCATTTTCATTTGATGTCTGGGCCTGGATGACTGTTTTTTTGATTTTTGTATTTTCAATTTTATTTCTAATCTACTTTTTTTCAAGAAAATCATCAAAAAAAAGAATTTCTTTTTCGATATCTTTTATTGTTTTGATTTTTGCAATTGTAAGTCTATACATTTCCTATAAGAGTTATAATAACTTTGTAAACAATCGTTCAGGAATAATTTTTGCTCAAAGTACACAGGTGCAAAGTGAACCCTTAAACAGAAGCGAAATTTCTTTTGTTCTTCACGAGGGAACTAAAGTTGAAATCCTATCTGAGGAAGATGATTGGGTTCGAATTAAGCTGGCTGATGGTAAAGACGGATGGATGCTTAAAAAGAATTTGAAAGAATTATAGTGTATTTAAAATTAATATTGTCTTAACAATTCTATTTTTTTCTTTGTGTATTTTTGCTTGAAAATTATTCAACAAAATGCGTCAACTATTAAGCATTTTTTTTGCAATACTCTTTGTTGCTTATCTTGCAACTCCTCTTTTTATTGTTTTTTTTGATAATTCCACTGATATTTCTTATATTCATTCTTATACTGAGCAAGAGAAAAATAATTCTGAGTTGGTAATTGAGGAGAGTGAGAATAAACAATTTCACAAAATGTACTCTAATGATTCGGGTCTTTTTGAGTTGAACACAAAACAGACGTTGAAAAATACGGAATCCAACTGGAGTACTATTTACTTTGATATAAACCTTCCTCCACCAGAATTATTATAATTTCTAATATTCATTTAATCTAGGGCTTACAATGATTGGATGAACACTTATTATTTTACCAGCAATTTTGAAAATACCTAGTCTTTTCTCTTGATTAAATTTATATTTTCTGTACTATTTTGTTATGGATATTTATGAAAAATAGATATAGATTTTATAGAGATCAAAAGAAAAAACACCCTTAATAAAACACTTTTATACTATTGAATATAAGACTCTTGGATAAGCACCGAGGTCGAGCTTTATTCTCAGAAATCGCTTTTATGCCGGGTTGGGATACAGCTTTTCAAGGATTACAAGGTCTGAAATAGGCTTTATAAAGCAATCCTTGCAAAACAGTTCACGAAACCAATTCAATATTATAATATTTATTAATTTTTAAACGAAAATATTAAACACTAAAACTAATTTTAAATATTTAAATTATGAAAAAAGCTATATTATTTAGTACATCATTAATGCTGCTGGGAATGGTAGCATGCAATGACAAATCACAAAATCAAGAAAACATTCAAGAAGAACTTGATACAGTAGAAGTAAGCCAGGAACCTCTGGCAAATAAACTTTTAACAAAAGAAGAACGCGATGCATTAACACCTGATGATGTTTTACAAATATTCAAAGAAGGGAACAAAAGGTTTATGAACAACGATTTAACCGTAAGAGACCATTCTGAAGATGTAAGAAAAACAGTTTCGGGTCAGTACCCAAAGGCAGTTG
Organism: uncultured Planktosalinus sp.; assembly: GCF_963973675.1. Classification (NCBI taxonomy): domain Bacteria; kingdom Pseudomonadati; phylum Bacteroidota; class Flavobacteriia; order Flavobacteriales; family Flavobacteriaceae; genus Planktosalinus; species uncultured Planktosalinus sp. Next base: position 13,082 of record NZ_CAXBAN010000020.1, read on the forward strand.
TCTTGTCCTGTATAGATAGCCGAGTTCCTGTAGAAGACGTTTTTAACAGAGGTTTAGGTGATATTTTTGTAGGCCGTGTTGCCGGAAACTTTGCAAATGTTGATCAACTGGGTGGCCTGGAATTTGCAACCAAAGTGTCGGGTTCAAAACTAGTTTTGGTAATGGGTCATGAACATTGCGGAGCAGTTAAGGCTGCAATTGACGATGTTGAGCTGGGAAATATAACAGGCTTGCTGGCAAATATCAGGCCCGTTGTTGAAAAAACAGATTATGAAGGAGACAGAACTTCCT
>NZ_CAXBAN010000021.1:0-13286 GCF_963973675.1 uncultured Planktosalinus sp.
CTTTGTAAAAAATAAGTTCAAATGAATCACTTAAGAACAAAGATAGAAAATGCTTGGAATGACAGGTCACTTCTTACCTCTACTGGAACTATTGATGCTATTCGTGAAGTAATTTCTCTACTGGATGAAGGAAAGTTAAGAGTGGCCGAACCTATATCAAATGGCTGGCAAGTAAATGAATGGATTAAAAAAGCGGTGGTACTTTACTTTCCAATTCAAAAAATGGAAACTTTTGAAGTGGGCATTTTTGAATACCACGATAAAATTCCTCTAAAAAAAGGGTATAAGGAAAAAAATATTCGAGTAGTACCTCATGCTGTTGCGCGATTTGGAGCCTATATTTCAGGTGGTGTGATTATGATGCCCAGCTATGTGAATATTGGTGCCTACGTAGATGAAGGGACTATGGTTGATACCTGGGCTACTGTTGGAAGTTGTGCCCAAATTGGTAAAAATGTACACTTAAGCGGAGGCGTTGGCATTGGCGGAGTATTGGAACCTTTACAAGCTGCACCTGTAATTATTGAGGACAATGCATTTATTGGTTCAAGATGCATTGTTGTGGAAGGTATTCGTGTGGAAAAAGAAGCTGTTTTGGGAGCCAATGTTGTTTTGACAGGCTCAACAAAAATAATAGATGTAACCGAAAATGAGCCTGTGGAAATAAAAGGGCACATTCCTGCACGATCTGTAGTAATTCCGGGGAGTTACACTAAAAAATTTGCTGCGGGTGAGTTTCAGGTTCCCTGTGCATTAATAATCGGAAAAAGAAAAGAAAGTACCGATAAGAAAACATCTTTAAACGATGCCTTGCGAACTTATGATGTGGCAGTATAAAAATTTTAAAAAATGAAAACAATTTTAGTAGACGCTTACAATTCATTTGTAACCGAAGGTGGTATTAATTTAGAATTAAAAAAACACTTGGATTCATTTAAAAACCCAAAGATAATTTTGACAAATGCCAATGAAGAAGAAAAAATTAAATATGGTATAGTAAATATGCCTTACAAGGTTTTTACCCTAGAGCACAATCCAAATAAAACAAATCCAGAATATTACAAAATAATGTTAGAGCATTTCAATCTTAAACCAGAAAATGTAATTTATTTTGAACACAATAGCGAAGCAGTTAATTCTGCTAAAAGATTTGGAATCAACACCTTCCACTACATAAAAAGTGAAGGCTTGGAAGCATTAATGAACTTTTTAAAAAACAATGCTTAATTAATTCAAAATTAAAATGGCATATAATGTAACCTTAGAAGGAAAAAACAAACAAATTGCTGAAAGGATGCTTGAAAAAGTATGTTCAATCTTGCATGCTTGTCAAATTAAATATTGGCTGGAAGGTGGTACATTATTAGGTATCAGAAGAGAAAATAGATTACTTCCCTGGGATAATGATATAGATCTCTCTATAATGTCAAATCAAATTACAAAATTTGATGCTTTATTTAAATCATTACAAAAGGCAGGTTTTAGAGTAAGAACAAGAAAGTTCAAAACCTCATCCAAATTTTTTAATCAAGGTGAAATTAGAATCATTAAAATAAGAGAAAAGCGATTTTTAGGATTAACAAAAGGCCCCGTTTGTTTGGAGATATTTGTCAAGTATCAACACGATGAAAATTGCTATTGGGAAATTGCAAATAAAACCAAATGTGTACCCTGTAAATTTTATTCTTCTTTTAAAACAATCACTTTTAAGAATTTTAATTATTCCATACCAGAAAAAACAGACGATTACTTAACATACAGATATGGTGACTGGAAAACTCAAGTAAAAAATTGGGACACTGTTAATGACGACAGAGCACTGACCTGAAACTACAATTTTAAAGTATCTTTTAATATTGTACTACTCACATTTTTTGTATATGGAAAATACTCTACAGGACAAGTTGTTTTTGGAAACCTTCCTCTCCAATCATCACCCACCGAGATAGCATCAATATTATATTTGTCTACAACACGTTGCTTATTTTTATCTGTTTGAGCAATCACTTCATCGACATATGAAATTGCTTTAACTAAGTTAAATCTTTCCTCAAAGGGAATAACAGGCCTTTTACCTTTTTCCTTTTCAATAAGTTCATCAGTTGAAACCCCAACAATCAAATATTCACAAAGTGCCTTTGATTTTTTTAAAATATTCAAGTGACCAAAATGGAAAATATCAAAACACCCTGAAGTATACATTTTTTTATATTTGACCTTATTTGAAGTATGAATAACTTGGATTCTTGCTGCATGACCTTTTTTTAATTCAATAGTTAAAGTTGCGTAATCATTTAAAGCTTTTAAAGAAATTAACAAGTCATTGAAATTTTCATTTTCAGCCCCTTTACTTTCAATTAATAAGTTTACTCCCTCTTTAGGGTCCTGAACAAACCTCCAGGTTGTAAACCTTTTCTTTAACTGTAAAATTGGGGATTCTTTCATATAAATAATGTTTATTTTCTGAACCACACAAAACTACAAAAGAATTGAGAACTTTAATTTATAAATTAAATGATAGTTTTTTTATAGTAAACGATTTATCCTAACTTTGAGCTTTTTAAAATCATTAAGATGAAAATTATTATTCTAGCAGCGGGTGTTGGTTCTCGTTTAGGAAATCCATTCCCAAAGCCCTTAACGCCTCTTAATAATGGAAAAAGTATTTTAGAGTTTCAAATTGAAAATATTCAATCAAAATTTAAACTTGATGATATTTATATGGTAGTTGGATTTAAAAAAGATTTGATAATGGAACGCTTTCCAGAACTTACTTATATTTACAATCCTTTTTTTGACAGAACAAACACCTCCAAAAGTTTACTACAAGCATTAAGAAAACATCAAAACACTTCAGTACTTTGGTTAAACGGAGATGTAGTTTTTGATAAATTAATTTTGAACATCCTTAAACCCTACATTGAATCAAATACCTCCTTTGTAGCTGTCAATAAAAGCAAGGTTGGAGAAGAAGAAGTAAAATATACTTTAGAAAAAAATTACATTAATAAATTATCTAAAACAGTAGAAAAAGGACTTGGTGAAGCAGTTGGAATAAATTTTATTTCATCTCAGGATATTAAAACATTTATAAAAAGGCTTGAAGAATGTGATGATAATGATTATTTTGAAAAAGGACTGGAACTAGCTATTGAGAAAGATAGTTTAAAAATAAAAGCAGTAGATATCTCTGCATATAACTGTATGGAGGTTGATTTTATTGAAGATTTAGAAAATGTAAATAATATCTTTTAGATGAAATTCATTCTATTTTGCAAAAACAACTATGCATTTGGAATTTTAAACCCAATAAAAGAATATATTGTTGAAAAAAATTATTCTTTTCTATGGTATGTGGACGAGAGTATTTTCAAAGATTTCCCTTATTCAATTGACCCCTTTACAACATCAATATATGATTTAAATGAGTATAATTGTGATGTCATTTTTGTTCCAGGTAATGAGGTGCCATATTATCTTAGAGGTTTAAAAGTTCAGGTTTTTCACGGACTAGCAGGAGAAAAGAAAGGTCATTTCAGAATTCGGCATTATTTTGATCTTTACCTCACACAAGGACCTTATTTTACAGATAAATTTAATCAATTAAAAGAAAAATATGGTGATTTTGAAGTTATTGAAACAGGTTGGCCTAAGCTTGATGTTTTTGCAACAGAATTACACATGTATGATTCTATAAAAAAGAATTTGCTTGAAAAACATAAAGTTAAATATGTTTTATTATATGCCCCCACATTTTCACCTAAACTCACATCAGCTCCTTTTTTAATGGAACAATTAAATAATTTGGCAAAAAGTTCTGACTATTTAATTTTATTGAAGTTTCATCCGCTAATGGATGAAAGCTGGGTTAATAAATATAAAGATCTTTCAAATAACAACGATAACATAATTTTTCAAGAAGAAAAAAATATTGTGAAATTTCTTTTAATGGCAGATCTTTTGATTAGTGATACATCTTCAGTTATTTATGAATTTTTGTTGCTTGACAAACCCGTGGTTTCATTTAGGAATATCTCTGAAGAAATATATTGGGATAATAGTGAAGACTATAAAACACTCGCTGCCATGGTTGAAAGAAACCTGATTGAGGATTCGTTTTCGTCTTCCCGTAAATTTATTTTTCAAAACTATCACCCTTACAAAGATGGAAAGTCTGCAATGAGAATAGTTGATACTGTTCAAAAATATATTAGCAAACATGGCGTTCCTAATCAAAGAAATATTTCTTTTACAAGAAGATTAAAAATACATTCTATTTTTGGAAAACCACCCCTTTCAATTTCAAAATCAATGATTAAACTCTCTGCAGTAATTATAACTTTCAACGAAGAAGAACATTTAGAAAAATGTTTAGAATCACTCAACGGTATTGCAGATGAAATTGTAGTAGTAGATTCTTTTTCTACTGATAGCACCAAACAAATTTGTAAAAAATACAATGTTAAATTTGTAGAACAGAAATTTCTGGGTTATATAGAGCAAAAAAACTTTGCAATAACTCAAACATCACACAATTATATCCTTTCTCTTGATGGCGATGAAGCACTTTCTGATGCATTGAAAAACTCCATACTTAAATTAAAAGAAAATTGGAAACACGATGGTTATTACACAAATCGAAGAAACAATTATTGTGGCCAGTGGATAAAACATTCTGATTGGTACCCTGACAAAAAACTACGCCTTTTTAAAAAAAGTAAAGGTGAATGGAGAGGTATTAACCCTCACGATTCTTATAAGCTATTTAACCCAAAAAGCTCAGGAAAACTCAAAGGTGATATTTTACATTGGATTTATAGAGACTACATTGAACACAATCAAAAAGTAGAACGTTTCTCAACTATAGCTTCCCAGGCCTATTTTGAGTTAGGAAAAAAGTCTTCTGTTTGGAAAATTTTGTATCGTCCTGCCTGGGCCTTTTTAAAGTCTTATTTTTTAAGGCTAGGTTTTCTTGATGGCTTGAATGGATTGATTATTTGTATACAAACCTACAATGTTACTTTTCTGAAGTATATCAAACTCTATCAGCTTCAAAAAAAAGCAAAAAACAATCAATAAAATTACTTACTAATTCCAAGTTTCTTTTTCAAACGTTTTTTTCTTTGAAATTTTTCCTGAAATGCCTGAGTATATTGCCACATTAACTCAAAAACTTGTTCTGGAGCCTTGTCTATCAATTCAGCATATCTATGGCTCATAGTCTTTATCATATCTTCCTTAGGAGTTAAGCGGGCAAAATTTTTGATTTTTTCCTTAAATGTCAAGCTCCTGAATTCCATTCGGTTTAAATCCACAAGATAAAAGTGATATTCATTTTCCTCCTTTTTAATCAGAGTATTACCCGGCGAGTGGTCTTTAAATAAAATATTATTTTCATGCAATTTAAAGGTAAAATCAGCCATTTTTTTTAAAATTTCTTCTCTATCATCATACTTTGGGTTGGTAATGAGTTCTCTGAAAGTTAAATCACAATCTTGATGAATGCTTACATAATAACTTTTTTGTAAACCAAAAACACTGATGAATTCAAAATAAGCCAATGGCTTTGGAGTTCCAACACCTCTTTTCAATAAATAATTAGCATTTTCAAAGGAACGGTGCGCTTTCGATTTTCTAAGATATTTATAAACAAATTGATTTAGAATATGTGGAACTTTAAACGATTTTATATTAATCTTAATTCCATCAATTTCTTTTGTTTTTATAACATTCCTTGAAGCTTTACCAAACTGTTTTCCCTCTTGATCAAAATGGTGAACAAATTGGGTGATTTGCTTTTGAAAACTTTGAGGGATGTCCTGAAATTCTTTGTGCTCCTTCACCAGAATAAATTTTTTCAAAGATACAATTTGTATTTATTATCAATTTGATAAAGACACTCTATTTTTCTGATGTATTTTTGCAAAAAAACAATACATGATTTCCTTCGAAATTGAAAAAGCCATTGAACACCTTAATAAAGGAAATGTCATTCTATACCCTACTGATACAATTTGGGGCATTGGTTGTGATGCAACAAATGCAAAAGCAGTTTCTAAAGTTTATACCCTTAAAAAAAGGACAGAAAGTAAATCCATGCTTTGCCTTGTTTCTGAATTGCGCATGCTTGAAAAACACGTCTATGAAGTACCCCTTGCTGCATATGATATAATTGAGCACGCAGTCAAACCCACAACAATCATTTACGACAAACCAATTGGGGTTGCTAAAAACTTAATTGGTGAAGATGACTCTCTCGGTATACGATTGGTTAAAAAAGGGTTTGCTTTTGAATTGCTTAAAAAGTTCAAGCGACCATTAGTATCTACGTCGGCAAATATTAGCGGATTTCCGGCACCAAAAAACTTTAATGAAATTACACCCGATATTTTGAACGGCGTTGACTATGTCGTAAATTTGCCGGACGAAAATGCATCTGCAAAACCTTCAAGTATCATCAAACTAAAAAATGACGGTCAAGTGCAGATTATAAGAATGTAAGATCACATTATGACCGAAAAAGTCAACCATACAAAAGCAATAGCTCACCCCATTTTTAAAACACTTGCTGAAGCGACAGAGCAACTCCGCTTGGAAAGTTATGTAATTGGTGGTTTTGTAAGAGACTATTTCCTGAACAGAAACTCAAAAAAGGACATTGATGTGGTCGCAGTTGGAAGCGGAATTGAACTCGCAAAAAAAACATCTCAATTACTTCCTGAAAAACCCAAAGTTTCCATTTTTAAAAACTTTGGAACTGCTATGTTTAAAACAGAAGATTTAGAAATTGAATTTGTGGGTGCCAGAAAAGAGTCTTACGACCGTGGAAGCCGAAAACCGGCCGTTGAAGATGGAACTCTGGAAGACGACCAAAACCGAAGGGATTTCACCATAAATGCGTTGGCTTTAAGTATCAATGAATGCACTTTTGGTGAATTGATTGACCCATTTAATGGTTTGGAAGATCTAAAAAACAAAATCATTAGGACACCTCTTGATCCTGATATTACATATTCTGATGACCCTTTGAGAATGTTGCGTGCCATCCGGTTTGCCAGTCAACTTGATTTCACAATCGAAAAAAAATCACTTGATGCCATCACTCGAAACAATAAACGTATCAAAATTATTTCCAACGAGCGCATCACAGACGAGTTACACAAAATACTCCTTTGTAAAAAACCCTCTTTCGGATTTGGATTGTTACACAAAACTGGTCTCTTACCACTCATCCTGCCTGAGTTGACAGCACTTGAAGGCATCGACGAAATTGAAGGACAGCGTCACAAAGACAATTTTTGGCTTCACGATATTGGCAAGGCACCTACAAAAAAGTTTGATAAAAAAATTGGCTGGACATTTCACGGTCACGAGTTTGTAGGTTCAAAAATGGTATTTAAATTGTTTAAACGCCTTAGATTACCCCTTAATGATAAAATGAAGTTTGTACAAAAAATGGTGTTTATGAGTTCACGGCCCATTGCCATTTCAGACGATGTTACAGACAGTGCTGTGAGACGATTGGTTTTTGATGCCGGTGAATACATCGATGATTTAATGACACTTTGCGAAGCAGACATAACCACCAAAAACCCAAAAAAATTCAAGCAATATCTAAATAACTTTAAAAAAGTAAGACAACGTATTATTGAAGTAGAAGAGCGCGACCAAATTCGCAATTTTCAACCTCCAGTAAGTGGGGAGGAAATTATGGAAACTTTTAATTTAAAGCCTTCGCGTGAGATAGGCATTTTAAAAGATGCCATTAAGGAAGCAATTCTTGAAGGAGAAATCCCTAATGAATATGAAGCCGCAAAAGTCTTTATGTTTGATAAAGCTAAAAAAATGGGATTGGAAAAAATATAATTATTGCTAACTATGAAAAACAATAAACCCGTCGTAATCTGGCTTTTTACCGGATGTTTTTTAATTTTTATTATGGTGCTTGTGGGCGGTATTACACGACTCACAGATTCTGGTTTATCAATGACTGACTGGCACATTATAACCGAAGTCATTCCTCCTTTAAATGAACAGGAATGGGAAGCCGCTTTTGAAGAATACAAACAGTTTCCTGAATATAAAAAAATCAATAGTAATTATGATTTTCAGCTGGAAGACTACAAATTTATTTACTTCTGGGAGTGGTTTCACCGGCTTTTAGGACGTTTACTGGGTGTGGTTTTCATAATTCCATTTGTGTATTTCTGGACAAAAAAAATGCTTGATAAAGAAACCCTCAAGAATTGTTTCATTCTTTTGTTTTTAGGAGGATTTCAAGGGTTTTTAGGTTGGTATATGGTAAAAAGCGGTCTGGTTGATATACCATACGTGAGTCATTACCGTTTGGCAATGCACTTGATTACTGCATTTATCACCTTTTCATTTACATTTTGGGTAGCTTTGAATTTGATATACCCCAAAGAAAAACCTCAATTTATTTCGTTAAGAAATTTAATTCGGTTTAGTTTTGCGGTGCTTATTATTCAAATTATTTGGGGTGCTTTTGTCGCTGGACTTAACGCTGGATTAATTCATAATACCTGGCCAATGATGAATGATGGTAAGCTTATACACGAATCTGTCTTTATAGAACAACAACCCGTTTGGAGAAACTTCATAGAGGGAAAAAGTGGTGTGCAATTCATTCACAGGTATTTGGCATATATTGTTGTAGCACTTATTCTGGCTATTTGGATAAAAGCAAAAAAATTAACCCTTACCTTTGCACAAAAGCAAAGCATAAACTGGCTTTTGGTATTAGTCGCAATCCAGTTTATTTTAGGAATAGTTACCCTGCTCTATGCAGTACCTCTTTCGTTGGGGGTTTTACACCAAATTGGAGCATTTTTCCTTCTGGCAGCTATGACATTTTCACTGCATAGATTTAGCAGATAAGAAGTTATAAACCAATAAAAAATAATTTTTTATGATTTATCGTTTTAGAGTGATACTTGACGCTCACGATGATGTATTTAGAGACATCGAAATAAATAAAGAAGCAACTTTAGAAGACTTTCATAATGCCATTACGCAGTCTTTTGGATTTGGTGGTCAGGAAATGGCTTCCTTCTTTACCAGTGACGACGAGTGGAACCAGGATGAAGAAATTCCCTTATTTGGCATGGAAGAAAACGCAAGGAATATGCAAAACACCTTGCTGGAAGATGTGGTTTCAAAAGACCATACTAAACTTATATATATTTATGACTTTTTAAGCATGTGGACATTCATGGTTGAATTGGCAGATATTGCAGAACCCATTTCCGGAATGATTTACCCAAACCTTATGTTTGCTCATGGCGAAATACCCGATCAAGCTCCGGAAAAAGAATTTGAAACAGAAGCTTTATTTGATGAAGACGAAGATGATGCAGACTTTGACCCGGATGAATATGACGACTTAAATTTTGATGAAAATTGGAATTAGATAAAGATTTCTGGGAAAAACGATACAAAGCACAAGAAACAGGTTGGGATATCGGTTCAGTTTCTAATCCTTTAAAAGCCTACATCGATTCGCTTGAAGATACATCTATTGCCATTTTAATTCCTGGAGCAGGAAACAGTTATGAAGCTGAATACCTTTACAACAAAGGATTTAAACATGTTGATGTCATTGATATAGCTAAACAACCGCTTGAAAATTTTCACAAAAGAGTACCGGGGTTTCCCAAAGAAAATTTGATTCAAACAGATTTTTTTGAATGGTCAAAAACCTATGATCTTATTCTGGAACAAACATTTTTTTGTGCTCTGGATCCGGCTTTACGTCCCGCTTACACGAAAAAAATAAACAAACTGTTAAACCCAAATGGAAAACTTGCAGGTGTATTATTTGACTTTCCCTTGACTGAAGAAGGGCCTCCTTTCGGCGGAAGCAGGGAAGAATATCTCACTTATTTTGAACCCTACTTTACTGTCAAAAAGCTTGAAAAATGTTATAATTCCATTCCGCCACGAGCGGGTAACGAACTCTTTAGTATCTTTGAAAAGCCTTAAAGGCAATTTCTTAAAATTTGAAGCTTATGCAACTCGAGAAAGATCAGATTTTAGACCACACCAAGATTCAGCATATGTTGAAAAGGATGGCCTATCAAATCTATGAATCCAATGTAAATGAAACTGAAATCATTCTCGCTGGAATTAAAGAAAACGGTTTTTTGCTGGCAAAAAAACTAAAAAAAGAAGTGGAGAAAATTTCACCTTTAAAAGTGACCCTTTGTGAAATAGTCGTTAATAAAAAAAGCCCTTTAGATACAATAACCTCATCAATTTCGCTTGACGAAATTAAAAACAAATCCATTGTAGTGATTGATGATGTACTCCATTCAGGAGGCACTTTAATTCACGCTGTAAAATATGTTCTTGAGGTTCCTGTGAAACAAATTAAAACTGCCGTGCTCATTGATAGAAACCATAAGAGGTTTCCTGTAAAAGCAGATTTTAAGGGAATTTCTCTATCGACCTCTATGAATGAAAATGTTGGTGTAATATTTGAAAAAAATAATGATCGGGCAATTTTAGAATAAAGCTTTCTTGATTTCTTCAACCACCTCTTCTATTGTTTTTTGATCAGTTTGTACAACAAGATCTGCTTGGTTGTAGTAAAAAGCCCGCTCAAACAAATGCTTTCTTATAAAATCTTCTAATTTTTCTTTTGTTTCTAAATGACTGATCAATGGTCGGATATGTGTTTCACTAAAAAGTCTTTCTGTTAATTCTTTTAATGAAGCAGAAAGATAAACAGAAACTAAATTTTCAGTGTTTTTAATTAATTTTAAGTGATCTCCATAACAAGGGGTTCCACCACCAAGGCTTAATATTGTAATAGAAGTGTCATCGAGAAGTTTTTTTAAGTACATCCTTTCAATTTTTCTAAAGTAAATTTCTCCTTTAGATTTAAATAATTGTGAAATTGTTTGCCCCTCCTTTTCTTCAATAAAACTATCTAAATCAACCATCTTTTTTGATGTCAATTTTGATAATTTTTGAGCAATAGTAGACTTTCCGCTACCCATATAACCCATGATTACAATTCTTTTTTCCATTATAAATTACTATGAATTAAGTGGGTAAAAGTAGTGAATTAAAAATTCTAAAATTAAATTCAAAATTGGTTTGATTAATAAATATAATGATACTATATTTGCACCCGCATTGCAGAAAAGGTATGTGAAGATTGAAGTTTTTGATCTGGTAGCTCAGTTGGTAGAGCATCTCCCTTTTAAGGAGAGGGTCCTGGGTTCGAGCCCCAGCCAGATCACTATAAAAGTTAGGCCCTGTGCTTAACTTTTTTTTTCCAATAATATAATCTTAAAGGCGTATCTTTACAAAACCTTTTAGGTTCACCCCGCCCGGGTGCTGGAATTGGTAGACAGGCATGGTTGAGGGCCATGTGTCCATTAGGGCGTGTGGGTTCAAGTCCCACTCCGGGCACTTTTTTACTTCCTTTTTTTATTTCTAAGCTTTCTTTTACTACTTTTACTTGGTTTAATAATTTTAACTGTACATTAAACATTTTTTCTATGGGAATAAAGACGCAGTTTAGTATTAAGGATTTGGAACATTTAAGTGGTATCAAAGCCCATACTATTCGAATTTGGGAGAAAAGGTATAACTTGCTTCGCCCTGAAAGAACTGACACCAATATTAGGTCCTACAGCCTTGAAAATCTTATGAAACTTCTCAATGTTACATATTTATATAATCAAGGAGTTAAAATATCAAAAATAGCCAAATTGAACAATGCTGAAATCGAATCTCATATCAAAGAAATGGGGTTACAAGATACCCCAGAGGTTTATGCTGTATCAGAGTTTAAATCTTCTATGCTGCATTTTGACCCTCAATTATTTCACAGTACCTTCAATAGACTTGAAAAGCAATATAGTTTCAGAGAAATATTTTTTCATGTATTTATTCCTTTACTCAATGATATAGGCCTCCTTTGGCAAACAGGAACCATTGACCCATCCCATGAACGATTTATTTCTGAACACTTAAAACAGAAGTTAATTGTTGAAATTGAAAAAGCATCTTCAAAACAACCCTCAAAAACCGAAAACCTCTTTGTATTATTTCTTCCTTTAAATGAAATTCATGAAATTGGATTGCTCTATGTAAATTATGAACTTCTGTCGAATGGACACAAAACAATCTATTTGGGAAACAATATTCCCACTGAAAATTTGAGTCACTTAATGAATCATCATGACAAAATGGTGTTTGTTTCTTACTTAACAGTTCAACCCGAAAAAGAAAATTTATCCAATTTTATCACACACTTAAACAAAACAATTTCAGAAAATAATGACAACAAAGTGTGGCTTTTCGGTAGTCAAATAATTAATTATGATCTAGAAATTCCTAGTAATATTAAAACGTTTAGTAGTTTGTCTCAATTCATCAATGAACTATGATAAAGTATTCTTAATTTTTTTTATCAAATGCATTTTTGTTTAATTTTTGTATATTTTTGTTGAACAATTATGAGTAAAACTATTTCAATTATTGGTTCAGGATTTGCTGCCCTTTCAGCAGCTTGCTATTTGGCAAAAGCCGGAAACAAAGTTACCATGTATGAAAAAAACGATACCGTTGGTGGCAGGGCGCGGCAACTCACCAAAGAGGGATTTGTTTTTGATATAGGTCCAACGTGGTATTGGATGCCTGATGTTTTTGAACGCTTTTTTTTAGATTTTGAAAAGAACACCTCTGATTATTATCAATTAATCAAATTAAACCCCGCTTATTCTGTTTATTTCGGTCCCAATGATTTTATTACTGTTGAAGACACGCTTGAGAAAATTTCTATTGCATTTGAAAATGAAGAAAAAGGTAGTTCAGTAAAGCTTCAAAAATTTATTAAAGAAGCTCAAGACAATTATGATATTGCAATTAAGGATTTGGTGTACAGACCTGGGATTTCTCCACTTGAGTTGGTTACACCTGCCACTTTCCTAAAAATAAGACAGTTTTTCAGCACAATCAGTAAAGAAGTAAGAAAAGAATTCAAAAACGAACGCCTTATTGCAATTCTGGAGTTTCCTGTTTTGTTTTTAGGAGCCAAAGCTTCAAATACACCGGCATTTTATAGTTTTATGAATTATGCTGATTTTGGTTTAGGCACTTTTCATCCCAAAAATGGAATGTACAGTGTCATAAAAGCTATGAAAAGCTTAGCAGAAGAACTCGGTGTCAACATAAAAACAAATCAAACTGTTGAAAAAATTCTAGTTAGCAATAAAAAAGTCATTGGAATAATTTCAAACGGTCAAGAAATA
>NZ_CAXBAN010000022.1:0-13213 GCF_963973675.1 uncultured Planktosalinus sp.
ATTTCAGAGAATGTTGATTTAGTTATCCTTCCTGAAATGTATACCACAGGTTTCACCATGAATGCAGCTCCAAATGCAGAACCTATGGATGGACCCACCGTGGAATGGATGAAAACCCTGGCAAAAGAAAAAAATGTCGCCATTACAGGAAGTATTATTATTCTTGAGAATGAGAACTATTTCAACAGGATGCTTTTTGTAACTCCTGAAGGCGTGATCGATAAGTACGATAAAAAGCATCTTTTTACGCTTGCAAAAGAGGAAAGAACATACAGCCCCGGAAAAGAAAAAGTAATCATCGATTACAAAGGGTGGAAGATTTGCTTGATGATTTGTTATGATCTGAGGTTCCCGGTATGGTCACGGAATATTGAGGACTATGATTTGCTGCTGTATGTAGCCAACTGGCCCAAAGCCCGAGTCAATGCCTGGGATATTTTATTGCAGGCAAGAGCTGTAGAAAACATGGCATATTGTGCAGGCGTAAACCGTGTGGGCGTGGATGCTGACGGTTATGAATACATAGGGCACTCAGCTGTCTATGACAGTCTTGGAAAATTAATAACTGTTTCACTCCCTGAAGAAGAAGAAATTAAAATTGTTTCTATTGATAAAGAGCATTTAGAGAAAATCAGGACTCAATTGAAATTTTTGAATGACAAAGACAAGTTTCAGATACTTTAAAAGCAATTTTAGGACAGGTCAAAAATGGGCTCATGTATAAATACTGTATAGATACCCCATAGCAAAGCCTAGGATAAAGCGACCCTTGGCTTTTTTAGATTCATTCTAAATTAAAATGAATAAAAACTACAGCTATTCCACCACCATTTCCTTTGTTTTCTTCACTCCGTTTAAAGTGATTTCCACGTTATAGATTCCTTTTGGTAAATAGTATTTTCCATTTTGTTTTTCTTCAATAGTGGCTTCCTTATTTTCTTTTAAATAAGCTTTTCTTCCATTTTCAGAAAGAGTTAAATCATATTCATAGCTGTTAAAACCTATAATGACATCCTCAGAACTACTATAAAGTGTGGTGCCTTTTTCGGTTTTTATCATAATAGTTGCAGCACCGGTGTTCCCGGTGTAAAAACGGATTTCAGTTGATGGCTCAATGTGTTCCCTCCAGCTATTCCATCTGCTTCCCCAGCGCTCAGAATGACGCACATTGCTTATATCAAATACAATCAGGTTTTCTTTTAGTTTTTCAGGGCTCATTTCCTGTAGCATTGCAATATTTGTCTTGTATATAGAACGGCCGTGGGTTCCCAAAACCAAGTCCTTGGCTTCAGCCTGAATGCGTAAATCATGCACAGCAACATTTGGCAAATTAGAGGAAAAACGTTCCCAGTTTTCACCTCGATTAAAAGTCACATAGGCACCGTTATCAGTTCCCAGATAAAGAATGTTTGCATTGGCAGGATCTTCCCTGATGACGTTTACAGGTGATAATGGCAAGTTGCCGTTAATAGCTTTCCAGGTTTGTCCATAGTCTTCACTCATATAGACATAGGGTTTAAAATCATCCCAGCGGTAGCCGTTCAAGGTGACATACACGCGTTCTTTTTTGTGTTGTGAAGCAATCACGCGCGACACCCACAAATCCAGTGGAAAAGAGTCTGAAATTTTCTCCCAGTTTCCACCACCATTGTGTGTAATGTGCAATAGACCATCATCACTTCCGGCATACAACAAACCAAATTGAAAAGGCGATTCATCTATGGAAGTCAATGTGCCATAAGCCACATTTCCTTTTTTGCCTCCCTTAGTCAAATCGGGTGAAATGGCCGTATAATCACCCCCTTGGTTCATGGAACGCATAAGTTTGTTTCCGCCATAATACAAAATATCCTGATTGTGTTTAGAAAGCAAAATAGGGGTCTGCCAGTTAAAACGAAAAGGCGCCTCGCCGAGTTCGTGTTTGGGTTGGATGTAAGTGGTTTTATCCTGATCTCTGTCTATCCTGAAATAATTCCCAAATTGAAAACCGGTATAGACAATAGTTGGGTTCCGTTCATCCACTTCTATATACATTCCATCCCCGCCCATCAATTCTTTATAAGGATAATCGCCGGTATTGTGCCATCGCATGGAGTGAGAATAGGTATTGGGCCCTACCCAAACACCGTTGTCCTGCGAACCTGCATAGACATTGTATGGCTTTTGATTATCCACTTGCAAGGCATAGACTTGCATCACAGGCGTGGAGTTTGCTTTGAGCCAGTTTTCACCATCATCGTAGGTAATGTTGACTCCACCATCGTTTCCGTTGATAAGATGCCCAGGTTTGTTAGGGTTCAGCCACAATGCGTGATGATCTACGTGCACATTGGGTGCATCCATCGATTTAAACGATTTTCCACCGTCTTTGGATTTTAATATGGGAACCCCAAAAATATATATCGCATCGGGATTGTTGCGCTCCACACGAATTTCACCAAAATAATATCCGTATGAATAATAGATGTCATCCAGAAAATCATCATGGGTTTTGGTCCAGCTTTTTCCACCATCAGTTGTTTTGTAAATTTCAGCACCAATGACCGGGGTATCAAACAACATTGCATTGGCATCTTCGAGGTACTTGGCCAAATCTTCCGGTTTAACCGTGCCGCCACTTACCATTTGTTTGACATTTTCAGCGCGGTATTTCTCCTGAAAATTATTTTCCCTTAAAAAACGGTTTAAGCTACTGTTATCCAATTCTAAAAACTGTGCAATTGTCATTGTTCTAAAATCCTCTTTGGTCAAAATGCCTTCGGCTTGAGAGTCTTTGTCTTTGGGCCTGAAATCTTGATTGTCGTGAAACGCATACACCGTATTGGCGTCATAAACGGCCAACCCTATGCGCCCCAAACCGTTTCCTGTTGGAAAACCACTTCCCTCCATTGAAACGTTCGTCCAGCTGTTTCCGGCATCAGTACTTTTATAAATGGCCGATCCTTCACCACTCCCTTCAAAATGCCAGGCCTTGCGGTCACGTTGCCATGAGGTGGCATATTGTATATTGAAATTGTTGGGGTCTGCTTCCAAATCAATAATTCCGGTTTCATTATTGACAAAAAGCGTTTTGTTCCAGGTTTTGCCTCCATTCATTGTTTTATATACACCCCTCATTTCGTTGGGTGAATATAAATGACCGGCCACAGCTATAACTACCTCATCAGGATTATTAGGGTTGAGAATGATACGACCAATATGATGGGAGTCTTCCAGACCCATATTTTTCCAGGTCTTCCCCTTGTCAGTCGATTTTAAAATACCGATTCCCGCATATGAAGACCGTGAAGAATTGTTCTCTCCGGTGCCCACCCATAGAGTTCCGTTCTTCCAGTCAACAGCTATATCGCCCAGATTTTGAGTGGGTGCATTGTCCATTACCGGGGTGAAACTGGTGCCGTTGTTATTTGTGTGCCATAAGCCACCACTGGCATAAGCAACATAAAATTCGGTGGGGTCAAGTGGGTTTACATCCAAATCGACCACACGACCGCTCATCACAGTAGGGCCAATGTTGGTAAATTCAATGTTTTTTACAAGCGAATTTTCAGAATGGGCTTCCAACTGTTCAAGTGCAGCTTGCAATTCAACAACTGTGCTAGCAGCAGGTTGTGCAAATGAAAAAGAGATAAATAAGCAAACGACGAAAGAGAAGAGAATGGATTTCATAAAAGTTGATTTTTTAGCGAGTTGAAAGTAACTAATTACAAGTTGGTTTCAAAAGCTTTGCTTTAAAAAATATTTTATATATTAGCAAAACTCCCCACTTTTACAAACCTTAATCCTTTTTATTATGAACAGAAGTAACCCCCCCATTTAATAAATTTCTTACTTATTGGCCTCTTGCTTACTTGCTTTAATCAATCACTTTCTTCACAGGCGCTTGATTTTGAGTGTATAAATATCACATTATGAAAAAAATAATTCTAGCATTTATATTCTTGATAAACTATCCTGTGACAGCACAAGAGGTGACCGTGCCCGACCCCGTGTTTATGGATGTCTTGCTCAACGAGCTGGTGATAGACCAGGATTTTGACGGTTTTCCCGACAGCCCTGTTGATTTTAACCAGGACGGCATCATTGACCAACAAGAGGTGGGTATGACTATCAATTTACACCTTGTAGGCTATGACATTCAATCGTTTGAAGACATTGAACAATTTCCTTCCATTTTAGATTTGTTCATTACCAATAACAATTTCAGTGCCATTGATATGTCCGGCCTTCTTAGCCTCAGGGAAGTAAGCCTCTCCAGCAGTCAACCCATTGATGAAGTTATTTTCCCAAATACCGGGTCCCTAAAGGAAATTCGTTTAATTAACAATGGCTTACCATCAGTTGATGTAAGCATGCTCCCCAATTTAGAACGCCTTTGGTTGAGTGGTAATAACCTGAGCGAACTGGACATTACTCAAAACACGCAACTCTTAAGACTGATGGTCTATGACAACAACATAACAGAAATAGACCTGAGTCAAAATGTAAACCTAACACACATTAACTTAAATTACAACAATCTTTCAACCATAGATATAAGCCAAAACTCAAGCTTGATCAGCATACAAGTAAGCGACAACCCATTGACAGAAATTGATGTAACCCAAAATCAAAACTTGAGAACCATATTCATTAGTGACACAGAAATTACCGGTATTGAGCTGAGCCAAAACTCCGGTTTACTGCAATTTTTCAGTGAAAACACCCCCCTGGAAGGAACACTTGATTTATCAAACAATCCTGAGTTTTTAAGCATGAGGGTTAATAACACCAATCTTACAGCGATTGACATTCAAAATGGAAACAATCACAACATCAACACCTTAAATATTTATGAAATTACTGTTTTAAACAACCCCAACTTGCAATGCCTTCAAGTAGATGATGAAGCTTATGCAACCCAAATGATCAATGAAGGCTTGTGGGATGTGGATCCTGAGGTAATCATTAGTGAAAACTGCAATCTTTCAACTCTAAACCCTGACCTTTTGGAAGTGGCATACTATCCCAACCCTACAAACGGTTGGCTCTATATAAATTCCGGGTCTGCAGTGATTGAGCAACTCACCCTTTTGGACGCTTCAGGAAAACAACTGGATGTTTCACTCCAAAACAATCGAATAGACCTTTCTAAACTATCTCCCGGCATCTACTTCCTGAGGTTAAAAACAAACAAAGGGCATCTTGTTGAAAAAGTTATTCGTAATTAAACTTTAACGTTTCAGCTGCTTTAAGTAACTTTGTTTTTTTCCACTTTATGCGGAGGAAATAATAAAGTTATAAACCTTTTAAATATGAGATTCCCGTCTTCGCGGGAATGACTGTATGAAATACCACACAATAGACAAAGCCCTTTACATCAAAAACCGCAACAACTTTATGGCGCAAATGAAGCCTAAAAGTTTGGCCGTTTTTAACTCTAATGACATTTACCCCATCAGTGCAGACAGCACCATGCCGTTTCAACAAGCTCGTGATATACTTTATTTAAGCGGTGTAGACCAGGAAGAAAGTATACTGCTGTTATTTCCTGATGCTCCAGATTCTAAAAACAGGGAGGTGTTGTTCCTCAAAGAAACCAATGAACATATTGCAGTTTGGGAAGGAGAAAAATTGACCAAAGAACGCGCGTTTGAAGTGAGTGGTATTCAAACCGTTTACTGGCTACAGGAGTTTGACAAAGTGTTTTTTGAACTCATGACACAAGCTGAAACCATTTATTTCAACACCAATGAACACTACCGTCAATCTGTGGAAACCCAAACCCGCGAAGACCGTTTTATCAAAAAGACCAAAGAACAGTTTCCGGCACATAGTTGGGCTAAAAGCAATCCCATCCTGCAACGTCTGCGCAGTATAAAAGACCCAATCGAACTTGAGCTTATGCAAAAAGCTTGTGATATTACTGAAAAAGGCTTCCGCAGAATTTTAAAGTTTGTGAAACCCGGCGTCATGGAATACAATCTGGAGGCAGAATTTATGCACGAATTTTTAAATAACCGCTCCCGTGGGTTTGCTTACACTCCCATCATTGCCAGTGGCAACAATGCCAATGTCCTGCACTACATTGAAAATAATCAGGAATGCAAAGCCGGTGATTTGATTTTACTGGATGTGGGAGCCGAGTATGCTAATTATTCCAGCGATATGAGCCGCACCATTCCTGTTTCAGGTACGTTTACCAAAAGACAAAAAGAAGTGTACAATGCAGTAAACAAAGTGAAAGATGAAGCTACCAAATTGTTAGTGCCAGGTACTCTGTGGAAAGAATATCACGTGGAAGTGGGCAAACTGATGACGTCAGAACTCCTTGGTCTCGGTCTTTTGGATAAAGCCGATATTCAAAATGAAAACCCCGACTGGCCGGCTTATAAAAAATACTTTATGCACGGCACTTCACACCACATAGGTTTGGACACCCACGATTACGGCATCCTGTGGGAACCCATACAGCCCAATATGGTATTTACTGTAGAACCCGGTATTTACATCCCTGCCGAAGGATTTGGCATCCGACTCGAAGACGATGTCGTTGTACAGAAAAGTGGTGAACCTTATAATTTGATGCGCAACATACCCATTGAGGCAGATGAGATTGAAGACTTGATGAACAGTTGATTTTTTAGTGGTAAGTTATCAGTAGCAGTTTTCAGTTAAATAAAATCAAATGTTACTGAATTATAAATCTTCTAGTTTTTATTATACGCGTCAGGGCAACGGAAACGCCCTGGTATTGCTCCATGGTTTTCTGGAAAACCAAACCATGTGGGAGCCCTTTATCAGTCAATTATCAGATAACCACACCGTTATTACTATTGATTTACCCGGCCATGGAAAAAGTGACTGTCTGGGTTATATTCACACAATGGAACAAATGGCTGAAGTTGTCGAAGCAGTGCTCGTTAAGGAATCAATTACAGAAGCTAACTTTATCGGCCACTCAATGGGAGGTTATGTGGCTTTGGCTTTTGCCGAAAGATATCCAAAAAAATGTAGTGGTATTGTATTAGTAAATTCGACAACAAAAGCTGATAGTCCTGAGCGCAAAAAAAACCGTGACAGAGCCATCGCTTTAGTCAAAAAACACAAAGAAGCCTTTTTAAGCATGGCCATCGCCAACTTGTTTGCAGAAGAAAACCGGGAAAAATTTGCAACAGCTATCCGGGAGTCCAAACAAACAGCTTTAGAAATGCCTGTCCAAGGAATCATAGCTGCCTTGGAAGGCATGAAAATAAGAAAAGATAGAACCTATATTCTAAAACAGTTTTCAAAACCTAAACAGATCATCGCTGGCACTAAAGACCCCATAATACCATTTGACAAAATTAAAAACCTTGCCATTGAATGTAAATGTAGCTTCCAATCGCTAATTGGGGGTCATATGAGCACCATCGAAAATAGAGATGAATTGTTAAATATTATGTATTTTATCGAATAATTATTCTTTTAGTCGGATATTATTAGTATTTTATTACTTTTATGTTAACTAACAAAAACACTCCGACAAATGGAAAAAGCTACCCCCAAAGCAACCTCACCATTCGGAAAATTAATTTGTGCAACTGTTGGGCACAACTTTAAAGAAACCAACAGAATTAATGATGTAATTTCAGAATACCGTTGCAGTTGTTGTGGCCATGAAGTAACAGACAATGTCAACGGCTTAATTGAAGCACTCACTCCAAAAATGAAAGAAATTAACGCCTGTCTTTCAGAGTTTATTCAAAAGAAAATGAGAAGAGCTTCTTATTCAGAAGTTTCCTGAAACGAATTCCAGCCTCTTGCTTTCAATGGAATTTTAGTGTTGGCTCTTGTGATTAAGTGCATGCCTTCTTTTTTATTTGTCATATGACCTATTACAGTAAAATGTGGATTTCCTTTAATCTTTGGAAAATCTTCTGTAGAAATGGTAAATAACAATTCATAATCTTCACCTCCGTTCAATGCAATGGTTGTACTGTCTAAATTAAATTCCTCACAAGTTGAAATTACTTGTGGGTCCAAAGGAATTTTTTCTTCATAAAGATTGCACCCCAGATTTGAACTTTTACATAAATGAATAGCCTCAGAAGAAAGACCGTCGCTGATATCAATCATAGAAGTTGGTGTTACTTCAAGTGCGCTCAGCAATTCACGAATGTCTTTACGGGCTTCTGGCTTTAGTTGGCGTTCTACCAAATAAACATAGGGCTCAAGGTCCGGTTGGTTATTTGGATTGACTTGAAATACTTGTTTTTCTCTTTCCAAAACCTGCAAGCCAAGATAGGCAGCTCCTAAGTCTCCCGTAACTACCAGTAAATCATTTTCTTTAGCACCGTTACGATAAACAACCTCTTCCTTTTTAGCAAAACCAATAGCAGTCACACTAATAATCAAACCCCGTGTTGATGAAGTGGTATCTCCACCAACCACATCAATATTATAGATTTTTGCAGCCGTTTTTATGCCCTCATACAACTCTTCAACAGCTTCCAGCGGAAAACGGTTTGATATAGCAATGGAAACTGTGATTTGAGTAGCTTCAGCATTCATAGCATACACATCTGAAAGATTCACTACTACCGCCTTGTAGCCAAGATGCTTCAATGGCATATAACTTAAATCAAAATGCACACTCTCAATGAGTAAATCAGTCGTAACAACCAGTTGTCGTTCTTGATCAAAAATAACAGCCGCATCATCACCAATAGACTTTACCGTTGATTTTTGAACTATTTTAAAATCTTTAGTAATATGGTTGATGAGGCCAAATTCACCTAAGCTCGATATATCTTTAATTGAATCGGTCTTTTTCTTACTCATAGAATCTACTTTAAAATGCAAAACTAAAACAAATTTAGCCAAACAGGGTTTTAAAACTGCTTAAAACCTAAAAAGAGACAATCTCAATTTATATTTTAACAAGATTATAAATAAATTTGCTTTCAAAATATTGTACTATTGTAGTATAAACAAAAAACAACATATAATGAAAATTAAATTACTCCCCTTATGTCTACTTTTTAGCGGATTTCTATTTGCTCAAACCCCTTGTGAAAATGGTTTTGCCGGGTCTTACCCTTGTGATGGTTATGATCTGCAGTCTGAAATTGATTTAGGCATACTTTCAGCAGGGGCAGGAAATGATAGTTGGGGCTGGACAGACCCTGATACAAATAAGGAATATGCAATAATGTGTGTGTCAAATGGAACCGCATTTATTGATATTTCAGATCCGGTAAACCCTATCTATCTCGGTAAACTCCCCACTCAAACAGACCCTAGCACCTGGAGAGATGCCAAAGTTTATAATAACCATGCATTTATTGTTAGTGAAGCATCAGGTCATGGGATGCAAATATTTGACTTAACACGACTTAGAAACGTTAACAATCCGCCGGAAACCTTCACAAACGACGCTCATTATGATGGCTTTGGAAGGGCCCATAACATAGTAATCAATGAAGAAAATGGGTATGCATATGCTGTTGGAACTTCTTCTTTTAGCGGAGGTCCACACATTGTAAACATCCAAAACCCCACAAATCCTGTTTTTGAATCAGGCTATAGCGCATCAGATTACACACATGATGCTCAAGTGGTGTTTTATGAAGGTCCGGACCCGGATCATGCCGGTAAAGAACTTTTTATTGGAAGTAACGAAAACGAAGTTGTGATCCTGGATGTTACTGATAAAAACAACATTCAAATGATTAGCAATGTAACATTTACAAGTACAAGTTATTCTCACCAAGGTTGGTTGACAGAAGATCACCGCTTCTTTTTAATGGGTGATGAATTGGATGAAATCGATTTTGGATTCAATACAAGAACTGTAATTTTTGATTTTACTGACTTAGACAGTCCTTTTCAAACTTTTGATTATACCGGCCCTACAACTGCTATTGATCATAACGGTTATGTAAGGGGTGATACTTACTATTTGGCTAATTATCACGCTGGCCTAAGAGCAATTGATATTTCAGAAATTGACAATCAAGTAATGACAGAGGTTGGTTATTTTGATTCTCGTCCATCAGACAATAGTACAGGTTTTGGTGGTGCGTGGAGTGTCTACCCTTATTTTGCAAGTGGTAATATTGTAATCAGTGATGTTGATAGAGGCTTTTTGCTTGTTAAGGATCCCAACTTTTTATCAACAGAATCACAGTCTAAACAAGCATTTAGTGTAACCCCAAATCCGGCTCAAGATTTCATTACCATTAAATCTCAGGAAACACCTATAAGCGAAATTAGAATTCTAAATACCCTGGGTCAAGAAGTGATCTTAATTGAAAACAACAACACTATGGGAAGAACCTTGGACATAAGTTCACTAAATATTGGAATGTATTTTGTAGTACTCAATGGCAACACCACAAAAAAAATAATTAAAAAGTAACATGCTTTTTAAAAAATTGACCAAAAATATTGTTCTTACATTCCTGGTTTTTAATCTAATCATAAGCTGTAAAAGTGATGATGACCTTGTTAATACAGATGACGCTCCAAGTCAATTTTCAGGCGAAATAGAATGGGTTAAAACATTTGGAGGATCTCGTGAAGATGATGCCAATGACATTATTGAAACGCCAGACGGAGGCTATGCCGTTTTGGGATTCACCCTAAGCAACGATGGCGACATCACCGACAAAACCGGCACGGATGCAGACTTTTGGGTTTTTAAAACCGACACAGATGGCAACCTGCTCTGGAGTAAAACTTTTGGAGGGTCTTCTGATGACAGAGCCACTAAAATTATCAATACAGCTGATGGCGGATTGGCCATTATTGGTTATACCAGAAGTAATGACGGTGATGTTTCAGTCAACAATGGCTTTTATGACTTTTGGCTATTGAAACTTGATGCTACAGGAAATATTCTTTGGGAAAAAACCTATGGATTTGCCGGAAATGACCAAGGTCAATCTTTAATCCAAACAACAAATGGCGGTTATTTTCTAGCCGGTTTTATGGATTTTGATGGCAGGTCAGCTCAAAAATCCTCGACAAACAAATCAGGAAATCGTCACGGCGTAGGTGAGTTTTGGGGAATCCAAACAGACGCCTCAGGAAACCAACAATGGGATACTTATTTTGGAGGAACAAACAACGATCGGGCCTATGATGTAGTACAAACACCCGATGGTGGCTTTTTAATGATTGGTAATAGTGAAAGTGAAGATTTTGACATTACAAATCCCAAAGGAAGCTACGACTTTTGGGTGGTAAAAACTGATGCCTCAGGAGCAATGGAATGGCAAAAAAACTATGGTGGATCTGGAATTGAAATCGCTTACTCAATCTCAAAAACCAATGATCGTAATTATCTTATCCTGGGAGACACCAGAAGTAGTGATCAGGATGTAACAAACTCTAAAGGAAACGCCGACTCGTGGTTATTAAAAATAAATGAAACCGGTGAGTTACTTTGGCAAAAAACCTATGGTGGATCTCAATTTGACACAGGTCGTAAAGTAATTGAAGCAGAAAATGGTGAGTTAATCCTTTTCGGAACCTCTAGAAGTAACGATCTGGATGTTTCAAGCAATTATGGACAAAGCGATTTCTGGTTGAATAAAACCAATGCAAATGGAGAATTGATTTTTGAAAAAAATTATGGAGGCAGCAACCTCGAGTTTTGTAATTCGGGTATAGTAACAAGCACCGGAAACATTATACTAACAGGAAGCACTGAAAGCAATGATTTTGACATACCCAATAATCAAGGCTCCAAAGACGTTTTACTAATAAAATTAAAATAACACTAAATGAAAAAAGCATTAATATTACTGGCTGTGATTACCCTGTTCAGTGCCTGCACTAGTGATGATGATAAAGTAAACAATCTTGACTTAACATTTAAGTTAACCCATAACTGGGATGGTCAAAACCTTACTTTTGGAGATTTTGGTACAACTGCATTTACCAATGCAAATGGAGAACAAGTTACGCTTGAACGATTGCGTTACATTATATCCAACATAACCTTCTACAGTGAAAATGGACAAACAACTCAACTGCAAGGATACCAATTGTTTGATTTATCAGAAGAAGAAACCTTAAGCTTCACTTTTAATGCAAACATCCCAGAAGGAAATTACACGGTTGTTTCTTTTACCCTTGGACTTGATGAACAATTCAATATATCAGGAGCTTACGCCGACTTAAATTCTGTATCCTGGAATTGGCCTGAAAATTTGGGTGGAGGCTATCATTTTTTACAAATGGATGGCACTTATGAAACACTTGAGGGAGCACAACCCTTCAATTTTCATATGGGAACGGCCCGTGTGAGCGATAACACTTTTGAAGCCAATTACAGAACCGTATTTCTTTCCTCTGATTTCACTCTCAATCAAAACAAAACAATTGAATTTAACATGAATGTTGCTGAATGGTTTAAAAACCCGCACACCTGGGATTTAAATGAATTGAATACAGAATTGATGATGAACTACACAGCACAAAAAATGATGTATGATAATAGCGGTACTGTATTTAGTTTAGGTGAAATCACAACTCCCTGATGCGTTTAAAAATTGCTATACTCTTTGGGTTAATTATTACAATTGTCGCTTGTAATTCAAGTGACGAGAGTAATGAATATGTCGCAACTCCACAACCTCTTGAAATACCAGAACTATTCTCTCAATTTTTATCTGAACCTGTAATTCCTGCTTCAAATCCACAAACTGAAGAAGGTGTGGCATTGGGCAGAAAATTATTTTTTGACCCCGTTTTATCCGGAAATGGAACACAGGCGTGTGCAGATTGCCACAGACCTCAAAATGCTTTTTCAGATCCACGTCAATTCAGTGTAGGTATAGATGGCATAGAGGGATTTAGAAACTCTATGCCGCTTCAAAATTTGGCCTGGAATTTCCAGGAAAAATTTAATTGGGACGGCAGCGCACCAACCCTCGAAGAACAAATCTTTGAACCGGTGACTAACCCCATCGAAATGAATAATACCTGGCCAAATGCAGTCGCCAGTCTTCAAAATCACAATGAATACCCCACACTTTTTAATGATGCTTTTGGAAGTTCCACAATAGACTCTGTTATGGTTACAAAAGCAATTGCACAGTTTGTAAGAACGCTTATTTCGGGCAATTCACGTTTTGACCGCCATCTTTTGGGCGAAACCATTTTAACACCACAAGAATTAAACGGATTCAATGTTTTTATGGATGAAGACAGAGGCGATTGTTTCCATTGTCATGGAAACTCT
>NZ_CAXBAN010000023.1:0-12858 GCF_963973675.1 uncultured Planktosalinus sp.
TTTTGAAGGCTTTCCTATGATTGCTTCGCTAACAAAATTAACCCAAATTCAAGCTGATGTAAAAACTACCAATAGTGAAATCTTATCAACAATGCTTGAAGGGGAGTTAACAGCGGCAGTAGCGATGACCAATTATGGAACCTTACTTCAATCAAGTCGTTCTGCTTACTTTCAGGGAGACACCTTTGACGGAGCAGTGGTCCTAGGTAGAACTGATGAGACCACAAGACCCAATAGAGTTGAACTTACATTGGATGGAAGATCACTTTCTGAAGATGAATATTCAATCGAAGGAGGAAGGGTTGTTTTAAATGTAAATGCAGGTTCTGCCGGAGAACATAAAATTGGTGGTAAATTAGTTTTTGAAGAAAGTGGAGAAGAAACAGAAGTTCCTGTCGATTTAAGCTTTACAACTATTTCAAAGCCAACAGATGCTGTAATTTCAGCTGATAAGATGAATGTTGTGTATCGTGGTGTTCAAAACCCAATGACAATTTCAATGGCTGGAGTGAGTGATGATAACATTACGGCTAGAGCATCTGGACTAAGACAAGTTTCAGGTAGTAGCTATATGATGGATGTGACTTCAGTTCAAGGAAGAGAAGTGACAATTAATGTAACAGGAACAATTGATGGAGAGAGCTACCCTTCAAGAGCTACCTTCCGAATCAAAGACATCCCACGACCTGTTGGAACTGTTAGAGGTGAAGACGGTTTGATAAAAATGCAACGTAACGCGTTGGAAATTTCAACAATTGGAGCCATGATTCCTGATTTTGATTTTGAAATTGGCTTAAATGTTACAGGATTCAAATTCAATGTGCCCGGTCAACCTACAGTGGTTGTGAATGGAAGTAGATTGAATGAAGCTGCTAAAAACACCTTAAGAAGAGCTGGAAGAGGAGAAACTGTACAAGTCTTTGATATCACTGCAAACCTTGCAGGGGCATCAGGATATCGTTTACAAAAAATATCTCCTGTATTTATTGAGCTTACAAATTAATAATACTAAACTTTATGAATCTGAAATCTTTTTTAATAATCCTGGTTGCTACGCTGATATCCACAAGTAGTTTTGCGCAAACAAATTTGTTAAATGCCAAAACCCCTGAAGATATTAACCAAAAAACCGAAGCTGAAATAGCCTATGATAATGATGAACCATTGTCTTATGGCTACGTTAATAAGCGCGATGTGCTTTGGGCAAAAACCGTTTGGGAAATTATTGATTTGGACGAAAGGATGAACTTTCCACTCTATTATCCAATCGATACCAATAACATTGGCCCTGAACGCAGATCACTTTATGATGTTTTGTTGAAAAACATCAAAAACGGAAGAATCCCAAACATTTACACAGATTCATATTTTACAGAAAAAAGAGAACTGGCAGATATTGAGGCAACTCTTTCAAGAGTTGATACTACCGATGCAGGTATTGCTCAGTTAAATGCCGGTGAAGCACTAGACGCTCAGTACATAGACAGAAGAGACATCACTGCGGCCGATATTGAAGAATACCGCGTTCGAGGTTACTGGTACGTTGATAAGCGATTGGGTGAACTAAAATACCGATTAATTGGTATTGCACCCGTAGCTCCTGATGTGAATTTTATTGATGATGAAAACTCTACGATGGTTGAACTCTTTTGGGTGTTTTTCCCGGAAGCCCGTGAGGTTCTTCATGAAGCCAAAGCCTTCAACAGGTTGAATACGTCTATGCCCATTTCTTTTGATCACATGCTCAACTCAAGACGTTTTAGCGGTGTGATTTATAAAGAAGACAATGAGTATGGTGACCGTGAAGTAAGAGATTACATAAATGATAATGCTTTAATGCAGTTATTAGAATCTGACAGAATTAAAGAGGTAATCAGAAACATAGAAATTGACCTTTGGAATTATTAATTCTTTTAGAGCTATAAACACTTTAAAACTCCCGCATTTTGTCGGGAGTTTTTTTATTTTAGTAAGATGAAAGTTGATTATATCGTTGTTGGCTTAGGCCTTGCCGGAATTGCATTTTGCGAGCAACTGCTTGCCAACAATAAAAGCTTTGTAGTGATTGACAGCGGGCATAATACTTCTTCGACAGTTGCTGGTGGCTTGTATAATCCGGTAATACTAAAGCGATTTACCCCGGCCTGGAATGCTGAAATGCAGCTTAAAACAGCAATTCCCTATTATAAAAAACTAGAACATAATCTGGGAATAAAGCTAGTTTATACTACTCCTGTTTTTAGATTGTTTGCCTCTGTAGAAGAACAAAACCGTTGGTTTGAAGTCTCTGATAAACCCGGCCTGGATCCATTTATTGCAAAGCAGATTCACCGAAATACTAACACACACATCGAAGCGCCGTTTGGCTTTGGTGAAGTATATCAAAGTGGTCGTGTGGATACAAGCTTATTAATAAAAGCATATAAAAATAAAATGATAAAGGAGCATACACTTATTGAGTCTCCTTTTGAGTATGAAGAATTAATCATAAACAAGACCATTGAATACGGGAATATTTCTGCCTCAAAAATTGTTTTTGCCGAGGGATATGGATTAATCAACAACCCTTATTTTAATTTTTTACCCCTAACAGGAAACAAAGGCGAGCTCATAACAATCAAGGCTGAGCAATTAAATCTTGATTCAATTATCAAATCAGGTGTTTTTATCATACCTGACGGTGACAATCAATTCCGTGTGGGAGCAACCTATAACCCTTTTGACAAAACAACAACACCAACAGAAGAAGCACGTACAGAATTACTGAAAAAATTGAACAGATTTTTAAAATGTGATTTTAAAATTGTAAAACATCAAGCAGGAATTCGTCCCACAACAAAAGACAGAAAGCCACTGTTAGGATGCCACCCCGAATTTGAAAATGTATTTGTTTTAAATGGTTTGGGCAGTCGTGGTGTTTTGATTGCTCCCACTGTTGCAGTAAATCTTTATGATTTTATTGAAAAATCAATTCCCCTTGATAAGGAAATTTCAATCGAGCGATTTTTGTGATTTTGAAGCTTTCTCTTTGTCGTAGTGCATAAATAGATTAATCCAAATATTTCGCGAAAGCCTCATGATTACTGGCATTAAAACGACGAGAGTACCCACAATAGCAATAAAGGAAGTCATCAAGCCCCCTCCAAAAAAAACATAAGAAATAATAAACGCTGCTACGGCAAAAGCGACTCCAACAGCATAACTTACATACATGGCACCATAAAAAAAAGAAGGTTCTATCTTGTATTTTGTGTTGCAATGACTGCATCTATTATGCATGTTGAATATTTTTGAAATCTTGTAAGGGTTTGACTCTTCATACATCGATTCATTTTGACAAACAGGGCAAGTTCCTGTAAAAATGCTGTAAGCTTTAGTGCCTTTTAACATAGCAAATTCAATTTTTTTAACAACACAAAATTAAGCATCTTTGCACAATTATTTGTCACAAAGGTTACATTCATGTTGAACGTTTATAATTTATCGGTTGCATTTCAGGGAGAAAATCTGTTTGAAGAAATTTCATTTCAGTTAAAGCCCGGTGACCGCGTGGGTCTAGTTGGTAAAAATGGTGCAGGAAAGTCAACAATGCTAAAAATACTGGCAAAAGAAATGCAGCCGGATACCGGAGAAATTGCTTCAGATAAGAAGATTAAAATTGGTTTTTTAAAGCAGGACATCGATTTTGAAGAGGGCAGAACTGTGCTGGAAGAAGCCTACCAGGCGTTTGAAGAAATCAAATCGACCGAAACTAAAATGGATGAAATAAACCATCAACTTGCCACCAGAACAGATTATGAATCTGAAGGGTATCATGATTTGATGGTGGCTATAAGTGATCTCACCCATCAATTTGAAATTTTAGGAGGTTATAACTATCAAGGGGACACCGAAAAAATTCTTCAGGGATTGGGTTTTAAAAGAGAAGAATTCAACAAAAAAACCGAAGAATTTTCAGGCGGCTGGCGTATGAGAATTGAATTGGCAAAACTTTTACTTCAAAACAATGATATTTTGCTGCTTGATGAGCCTACAAACCATTTGGACATTGAGTCTATCATTTGGCTTGAAAGCTTTTTAAACAACTATACTGGTGCCGTAATGATCGTTTCCCATGATAAAATGTTTCTGGATAATGTGACCAACAGAACAATTGAAATTTCCTTGGGCAGGATTTATGATTACAACAAACCCTATTCAAAATATTTGGTTTTGCGAAAAGAACTGCGTGAACAACAGCTTGCTTCACAAAAAAACCAAGAAAAACAAATTCAGCAAACCGAGCGATTAATCGAAAAATTCAGGGCGAAGGCTTCAAAAGCTTCTATGGCACAATCTCTTATAAAAAAATTAGATAAAGTTGATCGCATTGAAGTAGATGAAGATGATAATGCAGTAATGAATGTGCGTTTTCCAATTTCAGTTCAACCCGGAAAAGTGATTATAGAAGCTCAAAATGTTTCTAAAAACTATGGTGATAATCATGTGCTGGAAAAAGTGAATTTAATAATTGAACGTGGTGTAAAAACGGCTTTTGTTGGACAAAATGGTCAGGGTAAATCAACCTTAGCAAAAATTATTGTAGGTGAAATACCCCATGGTGGTACCGTCAAATTAGGCCATAATGTTCAGATCGGTTATTTCGCACAAAATCAGGCTGATTACCTTGATGGAAATCTGACCGTGCTAGATACTATGATCAACGCAGCCAATGAATCTAATAGAAGTAAAGTAAGGGATATTCTGGGTTCTTTTTTATTCAGGGGAGAAGAAGTTGAAAAGTTTGTTAGAGTACTTTCCGGAGGAGAACGCAATCGCCTTGCTTTGGCAAAATTACTTCTTCAGCCTTTAAATGTCCTCGTAATGGATGAACCAACAAATCACCTGGATATAAAATCTAAAAATGTACTGAAAGAATCTTTGAATAGTTTTGAAGGATCACTTATTCTTGTATCCCATGATCGTGACTTTTTACAAGGGCTCTGTGATAAAGTCTATGAATTTAAAGATAAAAAAATAAAAGAATATCTGGGAGACATTGATTTCTATCTTGAACAGCGAAAAATAAGCTCAATGCGTGAAGCTGAATTGGCTACAGTTGAGAAAAAATCACCCAAAGAAAGCACAAACAAACAGGAATACCGTGATCAAAAAAAGGAAAAGTCTCTAAAAAATAAGTTGAGCAATCTGGAGTCAAACATCCAAAAACTGGAAACAGAAATCAAAAAGATGGATGTTGACCTCGCTTCAGATTATGAAAAACACGCTTCAAATAAAGACTTTTTTAGTGTTTATGAGAAAAAGAAAGCTGAGTTGGAGCACAAATTAACAGAGTGGGAAACTGTTCAGGAATCACTTGAAAACATTTAACAACCATCCCTATTTTAGGAATTATTTAACCTTGTTTACCATTTCAATAGAATAGATTTGTAAACCTCTAACCACTTTAGTTTTCAAATTGATGCGAAGAATTATTTTAATTGCACTGGGAGTGCTTATTTTAGTAGCAGCCTTCTTTTGGGCACGTAGTATTGCCAACGTAGAAAAAAAGATAGAAGAGGCCCCTGAAAAAATATTAAAAACAGTTTTTGTAGACACAGTTCAAAACACAAAAATTCCTATTATTGTTCCTGCCACCGGCACCTTAATGGCTAAAAACAGACTGGAGATTTATGCCGAAGTAGAAGGGCTTTTTTTAAACAGTTCACGTGATTTTAAACCCGGCCAACAATACAATAGAGGAGAATTATTGCTTCAAATCAATTCTTCAGAATATGAGGCTTCAGTGCAGTCTGCAAGGAGCAATCTCTATAATTTGATAACTGCAATGATGCCCGATTTGCGACTGGATTATCCTGAATCTTTTCAGAAGTGGCAACGTTATTTAAGTGATTTTGATATTAAAAAAACAACTCCACCACTACCGGAAGCAAGAAACGAGCAGGAAAAATATTTCATCACCGGCAGAAACATCACCACCACCTATTTTGATATCAAAAACAGAGAAGAACGACTCACGAAATTTAATATCAGGGCACCTTTTGCAGGAATTTTAACCGAAGCTTTGGTAACCAAAGGCAGTTTGATAAGACCCGGACAAAAATTAGGTGAATTTATTAATCCCGAGGTATTTGAAATGGAAGTAGCGGTCCCCAAAAATTTTATAGACTTTCTTGAAACAGGAAAAACAGTTCAGTTATCAAGTATTGATAAAACCAAAGAATATCAAGGCATGATAAGCCGAATCAATGCACGAATTGATCAAAACACACAAACAGTAAAAGTATTTGTAACTGTGAAAGGCGAAAACATTAGAGAAGGCATGTTTCTTGAAGCTCGACTTGAAGCCCGTGAAGAAAACAATGCGTATCAAATTGCTAGAAAACTAATTGTTAATGAGTCACAAATTTACTTTGTTAATGACGATAAATTACAACTCCTCGATGTCGAGCTTGTGTATTCAACAGACAAAGAAGTTGTAGTAAAAGGAATACCAGACAATACGGTTATTTTGCGTGAAGTTTTGCCCGGTGCTTTTGAAGGGCAACCAGTTATTATTAATGATTCATCCAATCAAATCACAAATTAAAAGGACCGGCAATGCGAAAATTAATTGAATACTTTATCAAATACAGTGTTGCGGTAAACGTTGTGATTTTTGCATTCATTATTTTTGGAATTTTTGGAATAAGTAGTTTAAAATCATCCTTTTTCCCCCTTGTTGATTCAGAAATTATCAATATTAACATAGCTTATCCGGCAGCTGCACCTCAGGAAATAGAAGAAGGTATCATCATCAAAATTGAAGACAACTTAAAAGGTCTTGAAGGCATTGAGCGTGTTACTTCAACCGCCCGTGAAAGTGGTGGTTCTATTACTATTGAAACAGAACGAGGCGAAAATATTGACGTGATTCTGGCCGAAGTTAAAAATGCCGTAGACAGAGTTCCTACATTTCCGGCAGATATGGAGCCGCTGGTTGTTTCAAAACAAGTGCCGGTTAGGGAAACAATAAGTTTTGCTGTGAGTGGCGAGAATATTCCCCTGGCAACACTCAAGCAAATTGCAAGGAGCATAGAAAATGATTTGCGGGTAATTCCAGGCATATCACAAATTGAAGTTACCGGTTATCCTGAAGAGGAAATAGAAATTGCAGTTAGAGAAAACGATTTGCTTGCTTACAACCTCACATTTCAGGAAGTAGCACAGGCAGTTAGAGGAGCGAATATTTTTACTACCGGAGGAACGATTAAAACCAATGTAGAAGATTATTTAATAAGAGCAAACAACAGAGGTTATTATGCAGATGAATTAGACAATATCGTTGTGCGTTCTGATGCTTCCGGAACAATAATCAGATTGAAAGATGTGGCATCGGTTAGAGACCGGTTTTCAGAAACCCCTAATGCTACTTTTTTTAACGGAAATCTTTCTGTAAACATTACAATCAGCAACACAAATGATGAAGATTTAATCTCAACAGCGGCCAATGTCAATCAATACATAGAAGAATTTAATCAAAAAAACAACAACATCAGGCTTGATGTAGTAAATGATTCTTCGATATCGCTCAACCAACGTACACAAATATTGGTTGAAAACGGCGCCATGGGTATTTTACTCGTGCTGTTTTTTCTTTCTTTTTTCCTGAACACCAGAGTGGCATTTTGGGTTGCTTTTGGATTACCTATTGCTTTTATGGGAATGTTTATGTTTGCACCCTTTTTTGGAGTAACTATCAATATACTTTCACTTTTTGGAATGATTATAGTTATCGGAATTTTAGTTGATGACGGGATTGTTATTTCTGAAAACATCTATCAGCACTATGAAAAAGGAAAAGGCCCCATAAGAGCTGCCATTGATGGAACCCTTGAAGTAGTACCGCCCATTTTGTCTGCGATTATCACTACAGTCTTGGCGTTTTTAACCTTTCAGTTTCTCGACAGCCGCATCGGAAAATTTTATGCAGAGGTATCTGTAATTGTAATATTGACCTTGATAGTTTCATTAGTTGAAGCATTCATCATTTTGCCTGCCCATATTGCACATTCAAAAGCATTGGTTAGAAAAAAGGAACAGGAAGAATCAAAAAGTAGGATTGACAAATTTTTTGGCAAACTCAGAGTCCTCAATAAGCTGGGAGATCAAAGTATGCGTTTTTTAAGGGATAAATTTTATAGCCCTGTGCTTGCTTTTATTTTGAAAAACAACTTTTTGTCATTGGCTGTTATAGTTGCGGTTTTGATGTTGACTGTCGCCTCAATCATGGGTGGAATCATCAAAGTCACTATTTTCCCTAGTATAGCCAGTGACCGTGTTTCAGTAAATTTATTGATGAGTGAAGGGGTCAATCCGGCAACAACCGATTCCATCATTTCTTATGTTGAAACTAAAGCTTGGGAAGTCAATGAAGAATTTACAAAGAAACAAACAGGGAATTTACAAGTTGTTCAAAACATTATTAAAAGAGTAGGTCCGGGAAATAACAAAGCGTCTTTGAACATCAACTTACTGCCCGGTGAAGACCGTGACTTTTCATCACCGGAAATTACAGCAGCTATCCGCGATGCGGTAGGTCCGGTTTATGGTGTTGAGCAGCTCACTTTTGGCTCGGGAGGTAGTTTTGGAGGCTCTCCGGTTTCTGTTGCTTTTTTGGGTAATAATACAGAAGAGTTAAAAGCGGCTAAAGAAGAATTAAAAGTTCATTTTGAGAATGACCCCAGACTAAAAGATGTAACAGATACAGATCCACAAGGCATTAAAGAAATCAGGGTGGTTTTGAATCAAAGTGCCTATGCTTTAGGCCTTACTTTGAATGATGTTATGCAGCAAATTAGATCCGGATTTTTTGGAGCACAAGCGCAACGCTTTCAAAGAGGACAAGATGAAGTCAGGGTCTGGGTGCGCTATGACCGTGAAGGAAGATCTTCAATCAACGACTTGAATGCGATGCGTATTGTCACTCCAACCGGTGAGCGGGTTCCATTTGGTGAAATTGCATCCTATACAATTGAACGCGGAGATGAATCTATCAGGCATCTGGATGGAAAAAGAGAAATTCAAGTCAACGCCGACCTGGAAAACCCCAATGATAGTGCTACTGAAATCTTATTTGAAATTCAGGAAGGTATCATCCCACAGATACTTTCAAAATACAGTACAGTTTCTGTTTCCTATGAAGGACAAAACAGAGAAGGACAGAAACTAACAAAGTCTGCATCTTCAATTATTCCCATTATTTTATTTTTGATTTATGCAACAATAGCATTTACATTCAGAAGCTACAGTCAACCCTTGTTGTTGTTGTTACTCATCCCGTTTAGTGTAATTGGTGTAGCCTGGGGACACTGGTTTCACGGATTTCCGGTAAATATGTTGAGTGCAATGGGTATTATTGCTCTCATTGGTATTATGGTGAATGATGGACTGGTATTAATTACCAAATTCAATTCATTTTTAAAAGAAGGGTTGGATTTTGACAAAGCACTCTATGAGGCTGGCCGGTCGCGTTTCAGAGCCATCTTTTTAACTTCATTAACAACCATTGCAGGTCTTGCTCCATTATTGCTTGAAAAGAGTAGACAGGCGCAGTTTTTAAAACCTATGGCCATCTCAATTGCTTATGGAATTGGAATTGCAACTGTTTTGACCTTATTTTTATTACCCCTGTTTTTAACAATCAGTAACCAAATTAAAACCGGCACTTTTTGGTTGGCCACCGGAAAGAAAATCAATAAAGAAGATGTTGAACGAGCCATCAAAGAAAAAGAAATTGATGAACAGTATGATTAAATTTTTAATTGCATTCTTTTTAACAGGTGTTTGTATGCAAATACAAGCACAGGAGTTGTTAACAAAGCAGGAGGCCATTCAATTAACGCTTGAAAACAACTTTGGAATTCAAGTTGTAAAAAACGAGGTGTTAGTAGCCAAAAATAATGCCCGGATTTTAAACTCAGGTTATTTGCCGTCGTTGACCGGTTTAGCCGGTGCTCAATACTCTATTGATGATCAAAAAGCAACTTTTCAAGATGGCACTAGCAGCGAAGTTACCGGTGCTGAAACTGACCGTTACAATGCTTCAATCAATTTAAACGTTACTTTGTTTGATGGCTTGGGCAGACATTATAATTATAAAAGCCTCAAGGAACAATACAATTTAAGTGAACTAGAAGCTAGAGAAGGCATAGAGATTACCATACTGCAGTTGTTTTCTGTTTATTTTGAAGTGGCACGCCTCACTGAAAATTTAGGCGTACTTGAAGAAACTCTTGAGAATACTAAAGAACGATTAAAAAGAGCCGAGTATCAGTTTGAATACGGACAAAATACACAACTGGAAGTACTCAATGCTAAAGTTGATATCACTACCGACAGTGTTAGTGTAATGAATGCCAAACAGGCATTAACTAATGCTAAACGCGATTTAAATGTAGTTATAAACAGAGATTTGGAACAGCAATTTCAGATTGATACTATAATTCAATTTTTAAGTCCGCTCGAGATAGAAAATTACATAAATGAAGCCGCTCAAAACAATGTAAGGCTTCTTCAAGCTGAACAAAATGTACTTATAAGTGATTATGTAAGGAAAGCGAGTAAATCAGTGTTTTTACCTTCTCTTGGGTTAACGGGTTCTTATGGTTGGAACGAAGGAAATTTTCCGGCAACCAATTTTTCAGCATCCAATACAACCACAGGTTTTAGTGCCGGACTAAACTTAACCTGGGACTTTTTTGATGGTGGGAGGGGAATTGTCAATACCAAAAACACTAAAATCCAATTGGAAAATAGCCAATTGCTCAAAAATCAATTGCAAGTTGAAGTCAACCGAAATATAGCAAATGCAAAAGGCAATTATGAAAACCGGAAAAAAATTTATGAGTTGCAACAGCAAAACGTAACAACAGCAAACAGCAATTTTGAACGCTCAAATGAACGCTATAAACTGGGGCAAATATCTTCTTTGGAACTTCGACAATCACAGATTAATTTAATTAATGCACAAACCAATAAAAACCTAGCAAAATATGAAGCTAAGCTGGCCGAGTTGGAATTATTGCAGCTCACCGGCAAGCTTCTTGATATAGCTTTTTAAGTATGTATGAACACTTTTTCCAATGTCCTTATTGCTGGGAAGAAATTTCTATGCTGCTTGACACCTCTGTAAAACTACAAACTTATGTTGAAGATTGTGAGGTGTGTTGCAACCCCATAGAAGTTACAGTAGGTTTTTTTGAGGCGGAACTGACTTCATTTGAAGCACAATCAATAGAATAGAGCAGTAATTAAATTTTAAGCATCACCTTTTTTAGCCCGGCTTCAATATTTATCCACAAATAATTAAAAACCGATTTGTCTCTTTTACGTTCAACCTGAGCTTGAACTTCTTTGAAAGCATCATCTTTTGAATCCGTGTTTTTTTTGACAAATACATTTGCAACTGTTGAAAGAAATTTGTTAATCTTTTGTTCATTGTTTAATAAATCCACTTTGAAGTTTTCATAATTAATTCTGAAATCAATAGTAGATTGATGATTGTTTCCGTTGATATTGAAATATGTTTTTAATAGCTCACCTTCAGTTTCCATGTTGAGGTTTGAAACTGTAAAAGCATTCATCTTGGAAGCTTGTAAATTTCCAATTTCACCTTGAATTTGAAATACATCCTTGGTACTTTGAACATCAAAGTTCCAGGAAATAGTTAAAGGGGTTTCCCTCATGAAATTAGTAGAAATATCGATGGTGGTTTTCTTTTCTCCTAGACTGTAGGTGTTGGAAAAATCAACAATTTCAGCATTCAATTCAGAAAACTGAATCACACCGGGAGCTCTTTTAGAATGAATTTTTTCTTCATATACAATGGCAGTATTTTCAATTAAGACTGTGTCAACCGAAAGTAATAATGGAAGTTCGCGCAATGATTTACTATATAAAGGCTTGATAGAAGGATTATCTGTTACCAATTTATCCCTATAAACTTTAAAGTCTGTATTTTTAATAGCTGCTTTTTTCAAACTAAAAAGTATACTGTCTTGGCGTTCTGAAATAGCATATTCCTTTAAATCAATAGTTGAAATAAAAAGATCAAAGTGGTCTCTTTCTTTTTGTATATTTTGAGAAAGCTCATCTCTTGAATACTTGGTTTTTATAGAAAAATTTGAAATAGTAATGTTTTCATTCTGAATCATTAATTCCTCAAATTTGAGAAGATCAAAATCGTTTAATTGATATTTAAGTCCAGAAATTGAGCCCTCAATTGCCTCAAACTCAAAAGGAATTTTTTGTGAAAGTAGCTCGTTGTTTACTTTCAAATTGGAAAGCTTGAATTCCACAATATGAAACTCTAAGGGGTCGTGGTTTTCAGCTGAAACTTTTGAGATGATGCTGTTTTCAATAACAAATTGGTTTACTTCAATCACTCGATTCAGCTGGTGAGGATTTGTGTTTTTACCATTGCTTTCAGTTGATTGTAGTTCAAGATGCATTTCAGATAAGAATACTTGATTGAAATTAATTTTTTTTGAAAAAAGTAATTTTAAATAACTAATTCCTGTAAACGTTGCTTTTTCAAATTCAAAGTTTAATATTTCAATTGAATCAGTTTCTCTTTTGGGCTCTAGACGAAAGTCTTCAATGATTACATATCTTTTAAGTAAATTTACATTAATTTTAAAGTCATTGAGGCTGTAAAGTTCAGTCAGGTTATTTTGAATTGTAGAATTGATTCGTTTTTCGATAATAGGATTAAGAATAAATGACCCTATAATTATAAGTGTCGTAAGAACTAAAACTATAATTCCAGCTGTTAAAAAACTTTTTTTCATCCATTAAATATATTTAAAAAACTCAAGA
>NZ_CAXBAN010000024.1:0-12733 GCF_963973675.1 uncultured Planktosalinus sp.
TGGGTGCGTATTCCATTGGTGACAGGACCCGCGCCTTTTTAAAAGTGCAGGATGGCTGTGATTATAAATGTACATACTGTACAATTCCGCTTGCCAGAGGAATTTCACGTAGTGATACACTTGAAAATGTACTGAAAAATGCTAAAGAAATCTCTGAAAAAGGCATTAAGGAAATTGTATTGACCGGTGTTAATATTGGAGATTACGGAAAAGGTGAGTTTGGCAATAAGCACCATGAACATACTTTTTTGGATTTGGTGAAAGGATTAAATGACGTTGAGGGTATAGAACGATTGCGAATTTCTTCAATAGAACCTAACCTTTTAAAGAATGAAACAATTGATTTCGTCGCACAGTCTGATGTTTTTGTGCCCCATTTTCATATTCCACTTCAATCAGGCAGTAATGATATTCTCAAAAAAATGAAACGTCGCTATATGCGTGAACTCTATGTTGACCGGGTTGCACGAATCAAAGAGGTTATGCCCCATGCTTGTTTAGGTGTGGATGTTATTGTAGGTTTTCCCGGAGAAAGCAATGAACATTTTCTGGAGACCTATCATTTTTTAAATGAATTGGACATTTCGTATTTACATGTTTTTACTTATTCAGAAAGGGACAATACAGAGGCTGCGTCTATGAAAGGAGTAGTCCCCCAAAAAGTGCGTACAAAGCGCAGTAAAATGTTAAGAGGCTTATCAGTTAAAAAGAGAAGAGCTTTTTATGAGTCACAGATAGGCACCACCCGAACAGTATTGTTTGAAGGGGAAAACAAGGAAGGCTATATACACGGCTTTACTGAAAACTATGTCAAGGTCAAAATGCCTTGGAACCCTGCATTGGTAAATACATTACAAGAAGTCAGGCTCACAGAAATTGATGCAGACGGTTTGGTTCGTTTTGATTTTGTAAAAGAGGCCTTCTTAGTGTAAAAAAGCATCCCAACTATAAAAACTTACTTTAGAAAATTTTTAAATACTTATCCCTACCGGCAATAAGTCTTTATATTTTCTTCGGTGTTTTCTCAGGAAGGATTTTACTTCAACACAAGTAGGTACCAGACTGATATTACGACTTTTAACTTCATCAAAAACGGCTTCCATAAAAGGCTCTGTTAAGCCCTCATCCACCATTTCCTGAGGCATTTCATATTTCGTAAGAAAAATTTTACGTTCCTGAAGGCTGTATTCTATCCGAGCCATTTGGTCGTTGTGATAGAATTCAAATTGTCTTAAAAAATCGTTGTCTTTAATTTCTACTTCGCTAGTCATGATACATTAATGTATTATATTCAGATATTAAAACATCACTTTGTTTAAAAGTAGGTTGGATGTTAAAACTCATAAATAAACAGAAACCATTTTATTTCTGTCGGGGAAATATTTATTGTTTTAAAGTGTTTCGTAAACTGAAGAATTAATCCTTAGTTTTGTAGTACAAATTTACGAATAAAAGTTGATTCTTTCTTAATTCACTTGTTAAATAAAAATGAGTCAGGAAATTATACCTGTTTACCTTGTTCCCGGCCTTGCTGCAGGAAGTGATATTTTTAAAAACATTAAACTCCCTCAGGATCGTTTTCGGGTTGAAGTGATTGAATGGAAGATCCCTAAAGTGAAAGAGCCGATTGAAGACTATGCCCGAAGAATGGCTGCTGATGTCAAAGAAGACAATGCCGTATTAATTGGAGTTTCGTTTGGGGGAGTAATGGTTCAAGAGATGAAATCATTTTTAAATCTCAGGAGACTCATTATTATCTCGAGTGTAAAATCTAAGTTTGAATTGCCCACACGAATGAAGTTAGCAAGAAAAACAATGGCATACAAATTGGTGCCAACCAAACTTGTATTAAGTTCAGACGATTTAACAAAATTTGCTATAGGTCCAATGACCAAAAGGCGTTTGCAAATCTATCAGGAATACTTATCTGTTCGAAATGAAACATACCTCAACTGGGCAATTGAGCAAATGGTTTGTTGGAACAGAACTCAAATTGACGAAAGTGTGGTCCATATTCACGGCGATAAAGACGTGGTTTTTCCGATTGATAAAATAAAGAACTGTATTGTTTTAAAGGAAGGCACACACATTATGATTTTAAACAGATACAGGTGGTTTAACAAACATTTGCCAAAGATTATTTTAGATGAAACCTATTCTCCTGATGAGGCTTAACTTTGAATATTTATGTATATTACGATAAAAATTATAGAGGAATGAAAATAGCTGTAAAAACTTTAATTGCTAGTTGTTTAATCGTACTGAGTGGCTTGTTTATTTTTGCCGAAAAAGACCCACCCACCCAAGAGCGTTTTGAAACCAAACGACTCAATGATTACAACGTGTATGCACTACCAATTCCGGAAACTATTGATTTTGCCGGAGAAACAGTCCCACTTGCTGACCCTGATGTGAGAGAGCGTATGGACAGAGAGTTGTTGGTAAACACCTATTGGCAATCAAACGGCTTGCTTTTGATTAAGCGGGCTCACAAATATTTTCCGGTCATTGAACCTATACTAGCCAAACACGGCGTACCCGATGATTTTAAATATCTTGCTGTCATAGAAAGCGGTTTGCAAAATGTAGTATCACCCGCAGGAGCCAGGGGAATTTGGCAAATTATGCCCACCACAGCACGCGAGTATGGGCTTGAAGTCAATGACAATGTAGATGAACGTTACCACTTAGAAAAAGCTACAGAGGCAGCTTGTGCCTATTTATTGAACTCAAAAGAGCGTTTTGGGAACTGGACATTGGCAGCAGCGGCCTACAATGCGGGCAATGCCGGAATCAATAGACGTCTTGAGGGGCAACAAGTTGAAGATTACTATAATTTACTCTTAGGTGAGGAAACAGGCAGGTATATGTTTCGAATATTGGCTATAAAAGAAATTTTGAGTGACCCTAAGAAATATGGGTTTAATTTTCGCGAATCCGACCTGTACAATTTGGTGCCTTCCTATAAAGTGCAAGTAGATACAGCAGTTGCAGATTTGGCCGCATTTGCCAATTATCATAAGATAAACTACAAAGTATTGAAAATACACAACCCATGGTTACGGGAGCCTAAACTCAACAACCGCTCCAGAAAACTGTATGAAATTGAGATTCCCCAAGAAGGACATTATATACTAGGAAAAGACTAATCTATTAACCAACAATGAAAATGGTAACGTTAATTGTAATTTTGATTATCATTGGCCTGTTAGCCGGTATTTTTAGTGGCTTAATGGGTGTAGGTGGTGGAATTGTAATGATTCCCTTGATGATATTTGCCCTGGGGTTTACACAACACGAAGCACAGGGAACAAGCCTGGCGGTACTGGCTGTACCTGTCACACTCATAGCGGCCTACAATTATTATCAAGCGGGTCACGTAAACTGGAAATATGCAGCTGTTATTGCTGTAACCTTTGTTGTTGGGGCTTATTTTGGATCTAAGCTTGCTATTTCCATAGATCAGGTATTGCTAAAAAAGATTTTTGCAATCCTTCTGATTGTAGTTGCCTTGAGACTTTTATTCTGGAAGTAGTTCGTCGGGTATCAGTTGATTGAACCCACTATATTTTTTTCATTTGCTGCTTCATCATTTTGATTTGATCGTCCAGCATATTGTGTTTATCCAGTTTTTTAGCTTCGGTAAGAAGCATTTGAGCTTCCCGTTTTCTGCGTTTAGTCATCGCAATTCCTGCAAGGTTTAATTTGGCCATTGCCAGATCTGCATTCATGGAAAGTCCCAGTTGTATGGCTTTTTTAAAGTATTTTTCTGCCTGATTCATATTGGTTTGAGACACCATTAATCCGTGCAGGTAGTTGTAGTAACCCTGCTGTTTTCTTACCAGGGATGCTTCCGGGTTTTTGATTTTATCGAGCCATTTTTTCGCACCGTCAAAATCTTGTTTGCGCAAGCGTAAAAAAGCCAGTAAAATTAGTTCGTTTTTAAAGTAAAGGAAAACAAAAATTGAAGACAGCAGTATATACATGATTCCGTTGCCTATGTTGCCTTCTGTAAACTGCCAAACGCCAAGACCGATTATAAGGACTGTAAGTACTAATT
Organism: uncultured Planktosalinus sp.; assembly: GCF_963973675.1. Lineage (NCBI taxonomy): Bacteria > Pseudomonadati > Bacteroidota > Flavobacteriia > Flavobacteriales > Flavobacteriaceae > Planktosalinus > uncultured Planktosalinus sp. Next base: position 4,061 of record NZ_CAXBAN010000024.1, read on the forward strand.
TGATATTTTTATGAAACATAACGGGGTTGTATTTTGAATCGCCAAAGGTAGTAAAAACAATTAAAAATTATTTAATAATTCCATTTGTCAAACCCAAAAAGGTTTGTATATTTGCCCCCGACTTTGAGAGAAGTATTTATTCCAAAAGATTTTAAGATATTACAGAAGATAAAGATTTACAATCATGAGCAAAAGAACATTTCAGCCATCGAAAAGAAAAAGAAGAAACAAACACGGTTTTAGAGAGCGTATGGCTTCTGTAAACGGTAGAAAAGTACTTGCAGCTCGAAGAGCTAAAGGTAGAAAGAAATTGTCTGTATCTTCTGAACCGAGACACAAAAAATAATGATTTTATCATTAAAAATACAAGGTGTTACTTTTTTAAGTAACACCTTTTTTTATACCTTCACATTACGTTCCACTAAAGTTTTTTCTAAATGCCAAAAAATAAAGACCTTAAATCCATTTTAATCATTGGTTCAGGGCCCATAGTAATTGGGCAAGCTTGTGAATTTGACTATTCAGGGAGTCAAGCATTACGCTCATTACGGGAAGATGGTATAGAAACCATCCTCATCAACTCCAATCCGGCAACTATTATGACCGACCCTGCGATGGCTGATCACGTGTATCTCTTGCCTCTTACCACAAAATCCTTAATACAAATACTCAAAGAACATCCACAAATTGACGCTGTGCTTCCAACAATGGGGGGACAAACAGCCCTAAATCTATGTATTGAAGCTGATGAAAAAGGGATTTGGAAAGATTTTGGTGTAAAAATAATAGGGGTTGATATCAATGCCATCAACATCACTGAAGACAGGGAAAAGTTTCGCAATTTGATGGAAAAAATTGGTGTGGGCATGGCTCCGCAAGCAACAGCTACTTCTTTCTTGCAAGGTAAAGAAATCGCTCAAAAGTTTGGTTTTCCGTTGGTGATCCGTGCTTCTTTTACACTTGGAGGCGCCGGTGCCTCAATTGTCTACAAACCTGAAGATTTTGACAAACTACTGGAATATGGACTTGAAATATCACCTATCCATGAGGTGATGATTGACAAAGCCTTGATTGGATGGAAAGAATATGAACTGGAATTGTTGCGTGATAAAAACGACAATGTGGTCATCATCTGTTCCATCGAAAATATGGACCCTATGGGCATCCATACCGGAGACTCCATTACAGTTGCTCCGGCAATGACTTTGTCTGACAGAACCTATCAACGTATGCGAGATATGGCCATCTTGATGATGCGCAGTATTGGTGACTTTGCAGGAGGCTGTAACGTGCAGTTTGCTGTGAGTCCAGATGAAAAGGAAGACATTATCGCCGTGGAAATCAATCCGCGTGTGTCGCGCTCTTCCGCTTTGGCTTCAAAAGCTACCGGATATCCCATTGCAAAAATTGCAGCTAAACTGGCTATCGGGTATAATCTTAACGAATTGGAAAACCAAATCACAAAAACCACCTCAGCACTTTTTGAGCCCACATTGGATTATGTGATTGTAAAAATACCACGCTGGAATTTTGATAAATTTGAAGGCAGCGACAGAACTCTGGGACTTCAGATGAAATCTGTGGGCGAGGTAATGGGCATTGGTCGTTCCTTTCAGGAAGCACTTCACAAAGCCACACAATCGCTTGAAATAAAACGCAATGGATTGGGAGCCGATGGAAAAGGATACAAGGATTATGACCAAATCATAGAAAAGCTTACCTACGCCAGTTGGGACCGTGTGTTTGTGATTTACGATGCCATCCAAATGGGTATTCCGTTGAGCCGCATACACGAAATTACTAAAATCGATATGTGGTTCCTCAAGCAATATGAAGAATTATACCATCTCGAAAAAGAGATTTCAAAATATGAGATAGATACCGTTCCGCGCGAGTTGGTGTTGGAAGCCAAACAAAAAGGCTATGGGGACCGTCAGATAGCGCATATGCTGGACTGTCTGGAAAGCGAAGTGTATAAAAAGCGCGATGAGATGAACATCAAACGCGTGTACAAACTGGTAGATACCTGTGCGGCCGAGTTTAAAGCTGAAACTCCTTACTATTATTCCACTTTTGAAAATGAAGTGGAATTAGCCTCCGGCGAAAGGTATTCTGCCAATGACAGTGTGGTTTCCGATAAGAAAAAAATTATTGTATTGGGTTCAGGTCCCAACCGTATCGGGCAAGGGATTGAGTTTGACTACTGCTGCGTGCACGGTGTTTTGGCTGCAGCCGAGTGTGGTTATGAGACCATCATGATCAACTGCAACCCTGAAACCGTTTCAACCGACTTTGATATTTCAGACAAGCTCTATTTTGAACCCGTGTTTTGGGAACATATTTATGACATCATTCGTCATGAAAAACCCGAAGGCGTTATCGTTCAGCTGGGCGGGCAAACCGCTTTGAAGCTTGCTGAAAAGTTAGACCGTTATGGTGTAAAAATTATAGGTACCACCTTTAAATCACTTGATTTAGCTGAAGATCGCGGAAGCTTTTCTACCTTACTAAAAGAAAACAACATTCCTTACCCTGAATTTGGCGTGGCTGAAACCGCTGAAGAGGCTCTTAAAATTGCCGATGAATTGAATTTTCCAATTTTGGTAAGACCTTCTTATGTGTTAGGCGGACAAGGAATGAAGATTGTCATCAATAAAAAAGAACTGGAAGAACATGTGGTGGATTTACTGCGTAAGATTCCAAACAATAAACTCCTTTTAGACCATTACCTCGACGGAGGCATAGAAGCCGAAGCCGATGCCATTTGTGATGGTGAGAACGTCTATATCATTGGGATTATGGAGCATATTGAACCCTGCGGGATACACTCCGGCGATTCCAATGCCACTTTACCACCGTTCAATATTGGCGAATTTGTAATGCAACAAATTAAAGACCATACTAAAAAGATTGCACTTTCATTAAATACTGTAGGATTGATTAACGTGCAGTTTGCCATTAAAGACGATATCGTTTACATCATTGAAGCCAATCCGCGTGCATCGAGAACAGTACCATTTATTGCCAAAGCTTATGGCGAACCCTATGTAAACTATGCCACCAAAGTAATGCTGGGCGAAAAGAAAGTAACCGACTTTGATTTCAATCCGCAATTAAAAGGCTTTGCCATCAAACAACCGGTGTTTTCGTTCAACAAATTCCCCAATGTCAACAAACAACTGGGACCTGAAATGAAAAGTACCGGTGAAAGCATCCTCTTTATTGAAGACTTGAAAGACGATGCTTTTTATGAGTTGTACAGCAGAAGGAAGATGTATTTGAGCAAATAAGAAAAGCACATTTATAATATTATAGCAGGCATTACCATCAACCTGCCAATGTGCAAACCACATTTAATATATAAATGGTGTCATTTTTCTCTTTGTATAAGATTTTATAATCCCTTACAACGATACGTCTATACTTAGGAAAAATGTCGTCTTTTTGAAATTGCTTTGAAAATTGAATGTTTTTAGAAGCTTGAATGATATCAGACCTAACAATTTTATATGCTGTAGGGATTTCAGAATACCTGTATTCTAAAATTGAATTTAAAGATTCTCTGGCTTGCCGTGTCCATACAATTTTATTGATTTTCTCAGACATGCTACACCTGAATTATTCTAAATCTTCAACAGGAATGTAGTCTCCCTCATTCACCTGATTTTCGGCAATATCAAGCGCTTCTTTATATTCTTTTCGGGACATTGGAGTTCCATCCGGATGAAAAGCAACCTGTTCCTGTTGGTAATAGTTTTCAAAAACACTATTTACTATTTTTAAAACACGCTCGTCAGCGTTTTCTAAATAAAGCGTGATTCTTTTCTTTAATTCAACAGTACCCATATAAATAAGAATGTATTGAGTCAAATTTACGCAAAAAATTTCAATCTATATTTTTAGACATTTCAAAAATAATTTTCAGAAACTCTAAGATTTACTAACTTTAGTTCGAATAAAATCACTTCTATGAGCTACTACACCATCAAAAACCTTGAGCACTACTTCAAAGCCTATAAAAAATCGGTGAAAGACCCTAAAGCATTTTGGAACAAAATAGCCGATGAAAATTTCACCTGGTACCGCAAATGGGACACGGTGCTAGAGTATGATATGCAGGAAGCCCGGTTCAACTGGTTTGACGGTGCCAAACTCAATATAACCAAAAATTGCATTGACCGCCACCTGGCAAAACGCGGCGATAAGACCGCCATCCTTTTTGAACCCAACGACCCCGCAGAGGAGGTACAACACATCACTTACAAAGAGCTCTATGAACGGGTAGCCAAAATGGCCAATGTTCTGCTGGAACAAGGCATCAAAAAAGGCGATCGCGTGTGTATTTACTTGCCAATGATTCCCGAGCTGGCGGTTTCCGTTTTGGCCTGTGCGAGAATTGGAGCGGTGCATTCGGTGGTATTTGCCGGGTTTTCGTCCAAAGCACTTGAAAACCGCATCAATGATTCTGATTGTGGCATTGTGATTACAGCAGACGGCGGCTTTCGCGGAAGCAAAACCATCGACCTCAAAGGCATTGTCGATGAGGCCTTAAAAAACTGCCCGGATGTAAAAAGCGTGCTTGTGGTCAAACGCACCAAAGCCGAAATCTCCCTGCAAGAAGGCCGCGACCACTGGCTACAGCCTTTGCTGGACAAAGCATCGGGCAACCACGTCGCCGAAATTATGAATGCCGAAGACCCGCTTTTTATCCTCTACACTTCCGGCTCGACCGGAAAACCCAAAGGGATGGTGCACACCACCGCCGGGTATATGGTCTATGCGGCTTATACTTTTAAAAATGTATTTCGCTATGAAGAAAACGATGTCTATTGGTGTACCGCAGACATCGGCTGGATTACCGGGCATTCTTATATTGTCTATGGACCCTTACTCAACGGCGCCACTACCGTGATGTTTGAAGGCGTACCTTCTTATCCAGATTTTGGCCGTTTCTGGGAAATCGTGGACAAACATAAAATCACTCAGTTTTATACGGCACCCACGGCGATTCGCGCTTTGGCGAAAGAAAACCTGAACTTTGTGGAAAAACACGATTTGTCTTCCCTGAAAGTGATTGGCTCGGTGGGCGAACCCATCAACGAAGAGGCGTGGCACTGGTACAACGACCACGTGGGCAAAAAACGTTGTCCGCTGGTGGATACCTGGTGGCAAACCGAAACCGGGGGCATCCTCATTTCGCCCTTACCGTTTGTCACACCCACCAAACCCACTTATGCTTCCTTGCCCTTGCCCGGAGTGCAACCCGTGTTAATGGACGAACTGCGCAATGAGATTGAGGCCAATCAGGTGGTGGGGAGTTTGTGTATGAAGTTTCCCTGGCCGGGGATGGCACGCACGATCTGGGGTGACCATGAGCGGTTTAAGCAAACCTATTTTACTGCGTTTCCGGGGAAATACTTTACCGGTGATGGTGCCTTGCGTGACGAAGTGGGCTACTACCGTATCACCGGCCGAATGGATGATGTGGTCATCGTCTCAGGGCACAATCTGGGCACGGCACCCATTGAAGATGCCATCAACGAGCACCCCGCTGTGGCCGAAAGTGCCATCGTGGGCTTCCCACACGACATCAAGGGCAATGCTTTATACGGTTTTGTGATTTTAAAGGAAACCGGCTCAGGTCGCGATCAAAACAACTTGCGCAAAGAAATCAACGAACTGATTACCGACCAGATTGGTCCCATTGCAAAACTGGAGAAAATTCAGTTTGTTTCCGGCCTGCCCAAAACCCGTTCGGGAAAGATTATGCGGCGTATCCTAAGAAAAATTGCAGAGGGTGATTTCTCAAACTTTGGGGATATTTCCACCTTGCTGAATCCGGAAGTGGTGGAAGAGATTAAGGAGGATAGGTTGTAAATCCATTAGCCCGCAGATCGCGCAGATCATCGCAGAGTTTTTTAGCTTAGTTTCTGCGCAAATCAGCGAAATCTGCAGGAAAAGCAGGTGAGTTTTTATTCAAGTGGCAACATCTCATCCTCATCCTCTGAAGCCCGTTTAAGATAGGTCTCCGGAATGGATTTTTTTGCTTTAGCTCCCATTTTCTTTAAATTTTCAACTCTGGAAACCAAATTCCCTTTTCCATCCACAAGTTTTTTCATGGCCTCTGTATAATCACCTTTTGCTCCATCCAGTTTTTTTCCAATGTTGTGAAGGTCTTGGATGAACCCTTCAAATTTGTCATAGAGTGCCCCAGCCTGCTTAGCAATTTCCAATGCATTTTGCTGTTGTTTTTCATTGCTCCACATCGAGTCCACTGTGCGTAAAGTAGCCAATAAAGTGGAGGGGGTAACGATAACTATATTCTGTTCAAAAGCCTTGTTATACAAATTGTTTTCTTCATTTAAAGCAACTGCAAAAGCAGGTTCAATGGGAATAAACATCAACACAAAATCAGGTGATTCAATGTCATACAAGTCTTGATAGTTTTTTGCAGACAATTGCTCAATATGCTTTTTGATAGAAGTGAGGTGTGCTTTTAAATGCAAAGGTCGCTCCAACTCATCGGCATTGACATAACGTTCATAATCAACTAAGGAGACTTTGGCATCGATAATCATTTTCTTAGAATCAGGCAGGTGTAAAACCACATCGGGCATCACGCGACTGCCATCTTCTCTCTGAAAGCTTTGCTGTACAAAGTATTCCCGGTCTTTTTCCAGTCCTGATTTTTCAAGTACACGCTCTAGAACCAATTCGCCCCAATTTCCTTGCATTTTACTATCGCCTTTTAAGGCGCGCGTCAGGTTTGTAGCTTCGGCAGTCATTTGTTGATTAAGCTCTTTTAGATTTAGCAACTGCTCTTTTAATGATGCGTGCATGCCTATGCTTTCCTTTTGTGTAAACTCCACTTTTTCTTCAAAGGTTTTGATCTTTTCCTGCAAGGGTTTTAAGATGGCATCGATATTCTCTTTGTTCTGGGTGGTGAACTTGGTGGATTTCTCATCCAGTATTTTGTTGGCGAGGTTTTCAAACTCTTTTTGAAAACGTTCCTGAAGATTTTCGACCTCGGCTTTTTGCTCGTCGGTGCGTTGTTTGAGGTTGTCAAAATCGGCATTGCGACGGGTGAGTTCCAGGGCAAGCTGGTCTTTTTCAGCGCGTATGCCCTCCCGGTCTTGCTCCAGTTCGTAAATGCGTTGTTGCAGTTTGTTTTCTTGCTCTGCTTGCGACCGCAAACGTTCTTCCAAAGAAGACAGCCCCGCTTTTTGCTTGAGGTTGTTGATAAAATAACCCAAGGCGATGCCGATGGCGAGGAAGAGGATGATAAGTATGATTGTGGTGAGGGTGCCGGGCATTGAAATATGTTTTTGTAAAGGTATTTAATTTATACTAGTATAGAAAAAGGTTTTTGGAAAGTGTTTACTTCTTTTAGCCGTTATTGAATGGTGAGCTATTCACTTGATTAATTGCTGCCTTTTTTCCGTTCTTCTTGGTTTCCCTCTTTGGTAAAGACATACTCTTTTGTGATTTTTAACTTGTGTGTCAGATAATTCGACTTTGCGATGTGTAGGGTTCTGCAATGTTGGCATATTAAACTAAGTTGTATTTTTCGCTCGGTGGAAATAGCAAGTCAAGTCCTTTTGGTTTAATTTTAAATAGCGGTCCTTTTTCTACTACTTTTCCTTTTGAGTTCCTTTTTATAAGATGGTCAAGGGTTATTATTCCTTGGTCAACAAGAATGTCGAATTGAGATGTAATTGGCTTTTTGGTGTGCTCTACAAGTGAATACTGGAAATGTTCTCGTTCATCTATGTAGGTGCTTTCTGCTTCAACCCAGAATGTTTCCTTGTGTTTTTCTTTCAAACGACTGTGAAGTGTATCCAAAGTCCAGACTGCAAAGTCGCCAACTTCAGGTTTATCTGAATTCTCAATGAGTTGTTTAATATCAGAGTCAAGTTTTAACGATAGTCCTTGTGAGTTTCTGGTTATTGCCGATACTGTACAATACAGTTTAAAATCATCTTCCCTGTGATAACCAAATGCATCTAAAATTTCTGCCGAGCTCTTGAATTTACTTAATGGCCAGTCAGGTACTTGTGCAAACAAGTTTTTTCTGTTTGTTCTACTGCTTCTAAATGATTTGAGTTCTATTCCTTTGTAGTCGGGTTTTTTGGAAGAATTGATGTCAATTCCCAATGCGGTTTCCAAAGTTCTTCCAACAGAAGTGTCAGCTGCAACCATTGATGGAATAGGACCTGAACTTGCAACTTTTCTCAACATTGTCAGTAGTTCAAATGCAATTTCGTTGGCTTTACCATTAATTTCTAAAACGAGTTCCTTTAAAGGGTTTACAAGGTTGGAGTTCAATAAAGATTCAACATTCAATTGGGTTAAATTGAAAATGTGAAACGACCCGGAATAGAAGATTAAAGCAACAATATCATTCGGATTAGCAACCTTGGTAAGTCCAGAAAACCAGATTCTTGGGTCGCCTTTCTTTGTTTGTGGTCTGTATAATGAAGCTGTTGAGTTTATAATGCGGAAATCTTCATAAATCTTTGTATCAATCTGTACCTTATTATCAGGACCTTGACCTTGAATGTCGTAATCGTGAATATTATTTTCCTTTAAAAAACTTCTAATAGAACCTGTGGCATCCATTATCGACTTTTTCAAACCTGTTTCTGTCGGTTCAATAAGAGCCAATGAAACTTG
>NZ_CAXBAN010000025.1:0-12458 GCF_963973675.1 uncultured Planktosalinus sp.
AAATTTCAAAATGGAGTTTCTATTTTATGTTAGCAACCTTCCCGCTGAGTTTGTTTTTGAATAACCTCTTTGCCACGGTTTTTTTGATTGCCTTTGGCTTTTATTTATTGCTAAATCAAAAATTGATACTCAAAAAAACCTTTAAAAAGAAACTTCAATTATTTTTAATATTAAGCGTTCCTTTTTTACTCACTTTGTTGGGGAGCATTTATTCTTCAAATCCATCAGGGGCTTTAAAAATGATAGGAAAAATAGCGCCGTTACTTTTTTTTGTTTACTATGCTGTTTATCATAATACTTGGTTTTCAGATAAGATAAAACCTGCATTTTGGTTTCTGGTCTTTGGGTGTTTATTGTCTGCCGGATTAAGTTGGGGACTTTCATTAATAGAAATAGTTAAACTTAAACTGCCCATATCTGTTTTGTTTACACAAGAATTTGCCTATCACAATTTGGCAGAAAAACTGGGAATTCATACTCCATACTTAGCATTGTTTATAAATGCTGCTTTAGGGTTTATTGTTTATAGTTTTTATGATACACAAAGGAAACTATCAAAGCCATTTCTATGGGTTCTTTTTATTGTTTTGACCATTTTTTTATTTAATCTAATGGCAAGGAACGCCATATTTTGTTATTTGTTTTTTGGATTTATCTTTTTGGTAAAAAGCAAAAACTATCTGCTTTTGCTTATTTTTTTTCTAGTAATTAGCGCGCTTACAATCTATATTTACAATACTGAAAAAAACTTTTTAAGAGACCGCTTTATTTATGGAGTAAATATATTTGAAGAAGAAACCATATTTAGTAAAAAAGACAATCGTTTTTCTCGCTGGCAAGCCTCAGTTGAAGTTTTTAAGCAATTTCCAATAGTAGGACCGGGCACAGCCGCTGCTGAAGAATTTAGAAAAGAGCAATATTTAATTAATCTTGACAGCGAGGCCTACAATGAAGGCTATAACGCACATAACCAATTTGTGGAATATTTAAGCTCGTATGGTTTAGTGGGTGCAATATTATTTATTTTAATGGTGTTTTACTTAATTAAAAGCACCCTTCGACAACATTCGGTTTTACTAATGTACTTATGTGGTTGTTTTCTGATTGCAATGATCACAGAATCAATTTTAGTGAGATCTTGGGGTGTTATGTATTATGGAGTTCTTATAATATGTATACTTTCGTGGAACATTAAATTTCAAAAATTAGAATGAGAAATGTTTTTAATTTTTTTTTGATAATTCTTGTTTTTAGCTCTTGTGGAGAGAAAAAAATGAGAAAGGTTGTCGATGTTTCTAACAGAGCACTGGAATATGAGTTGATAAATCCATCAGGAAATTTTGAGGGTGATGTGCAGTTTTCAGAGAAAGGAGCAGAATTTAATGTCAATGATGGTTCAGGATATATTTTATTGGACTCACTAAACCTTAATCAATCAGCTTCAAAAAACATCAGCATGTGGTTGAAATTTGAAGGTGAAGATGCCAGAATTCCTCAAATGATATTTTCAATAAAAGACACTACAGACTCCAGAAAGCGCTTTAATATGTGGATTGCCGGAAGAAGAATAACAGCTGTTTTAAATGGCAACCATTTATGGGCAAATGAATATGATTACTCAAAGGGCAGGAGTAAAACTTATTATGATTCATTTATTCTTGAGCCGGGTAAGTTCTATTTTCTTTCAGTAAATTACACACCGCAAAAAGTTCAAATATATATCAACGCAGAATTGTACCAGCAATTTGATAATATTAATGATGGAAACATCAGTTTCCACCAAATTTATCTTGGAACAGAGCGTTATGAGAATGAATTCAGAAACCCTTTAATTGGGAATATTAGAAACTTAACCCTCTTTAATAGAACGCTGAATGTAAATGAAATATACTCCTTAAGCGTGGAAAGCCACGAGGCTATTTCTGAGTTTAACAAGGCTTTTGAGCTAAAGAAGTTTAATTTTAAGCAATAGTGAATTTAAATAAGAAAATAACATTTGAATCCTTGATGTTTTACGGCATTCTCAGTTTGCTTGTAATTAAACTGTTGTTTTCTTATTTGAATGAAGAGTTAGCCTGGTGGACCAGACATTTTACCCCCAACCATGAAAAATACAATCCGTTAGGAATGCCTGTAAACACTACAGAATATGTAGAGTACCTTTTAATTCCTTTAATGTTTATCTACTTAACAGTATATTTTAGAAAAGTAGGAATACTGTTGATTCCTATTCTCATTACATTTATTTTGTATGTGCTGAATTTATTTACAGCGTATTATACTTCAAATGCACTAATAGATTCATTAAAATATGCACTAAAGATAAGTACTCCTATTTATTTTTTTTGTGTGTTGGTGGTTCATACAAAATTAACAGGTAAAAGCATCAAAAAAGAGCTGATAGCTTTCGTTGTAATTTGTGCATTTTTATCTATCGTTGCACTGCTTTTATTTAACCCAACATTCAACAGAGGCTCTTTTAGGTGGCCTGTCTTTTTTAGCGGCTTACACACACACAACTATGTCTTGGCGGCACTTTTTGTTGGTGTTTCTTATATGTTGAAAAATAAAAAATGGTTAATGTATTCTTTTATGTTAGTCTCTTTTCTTTTTTTAATTGTAGGGTACAATGTGAGAACAGTAATTGTGTTCTATTTCTTATTTATAGTTGTTATGCTTTACCTCACTTCCGGGTTTTTTAGATACCTCTATGCAAAAATACTTTTATTTATTCCATTTGTTTTTGGGTTGGCACTTGTATATTTAAGAGATTTTGATTGGAACCGCTTTTCCTCAGGAAGGTTAACAATGTATGAGGAAAAGTTTGATATTTTGGAAGACTATGGATTCAAAGATTATCTTTTAGGAAGAGGGTGGGGTTCAGATTTAATTAAAACCAGTGAGTGGTGGTGGGAAGAAAAAGGCTCACATAATGACTTTTTAACTTACATAGTTGAAAATGGAATTCCATTTATGATTGTTTTTACCTTTCTTTTGTTAACGCTTCTTTTTCTTTCTAAAAGAATTTCAATAATACTTGCCACCTTAGTTATTGGGTACTTGCTAACATCACTTCTCAGTAATGGTTTTGCAGTTAGACCACAAGCAGCATATTTATTTTTTATGGTCTTTGCTTTTATTTACACCCATAATAAAAGTTATATCAATGAAAATGAGTAAAACTATTGCTTTTATTGGTCCTCTTCCTCCTCCCGTTGGAGGAGTGGCACTTGCAAACATAAGAGTTCAGCATATTGTCAAACAAAATCATCCAAATTATACTATTTTAAACTACAATACTTCAAAAGGTGGCGACAGGGCTGATTTGTATAAAAAAAAGGGACTTAAAGAGTTGTCTCATTTTTTAAGTAATATTTTTGGTGTTCTAAAATTTATTGCAAAAAATAAGATTGATGTCAGCAATATTTTTGTTGTGCCTAATATATCATTTATAAGAGAAGCATTACTAATTCTTTTTCTAAAAACAACCACAAAAAAACTTGTCATCCATTTACATGCTAAAACAGAAGGTGACTTCTTTTTAAACGGCATAAAGCTTAAGCTTTTCACAAAGATTCTTTCTCTTGGTGATGTGATATTTGTGCTTTCAGAAAACTATCATAAAAAATTTTATGCGCAATATATAAAACCCGAAAAGCTTGTTGTGCTTGAAAACTTTATTGACTATAAAGAATTTGAAAACGATATTGAGCAAAAATCAAATGATTTTCTTTATGTGGGTAGATTATCTGAAAAAAAAGGGTTTTACACTTTAGTAAAAGCTTTAGCACTGCATAAAAATGAGTTCAAAAGTTTAAAAATTCATGTTTTAGGAGAGTTTGAAAATGAAACTTTTGAGCAAAAAATAATTTCCCTAATAGAAAAACACAGTATTGAAAATTTCATTTTTTATGGCTCAAAAACGGGGTATGAAAAGAATGAGTTGTTTAAAAAATGTGCTGTTTTTATATTTCCTTCTTATTTTGAAAACTCGCCGATTGTACTTAAAGAAGCAATAGCTGCTAAAATGGCTATCATTTCAAGTGATATTCAGGAAAATAAAAATATACTTGACCCTTTTGATAATAAACTGTTTTTTGAAACTAAAAACGAAAACGACTTAGCAGCTAAAATGAAGGTGTTGATAGAAAGTCCTCAAAAAGTTAAAAAAATGATGACCGCTTCTGAGCATATAAAAGATTTTAATTTTGAAACTGCAAGCGAAATAATAGAAAAGTACCTGTATTGACATTTTATGATTCACATATCAAAAAAAATCATTTAACGATCAGTTTAATTACACTGTTTTTGCTCTTTTGGGGGCTAGAAGTTTCAGATAAACTAACCTATTATTTTTTTCCGGAATTTTCTTTTTCACAATACATAAAAGCTGCGGTTTTGATAGGGTTTTTGTTCTTTCAAATTGCAGTTAAGGACTATAAATTTATTCTGATTGCCTTGGTAATGTGTATCGTTTTTTCAATTGGACAGATATTTTTGGAGACCACTTTTTCTAGGAATGCACTATTAACTTTTTTCAAATTTTTATTTCCAATTTTACTTTTGGCTTTTATTAACAACAGGATTCAAAACTATGAACTTACTTCAGGGTTTTTTAAAACCTTTGAATGGGTAATGGTCGTTAACTCAATTTTACTTTTGATAGGCGTCCTTTTGTCAATAAAACTTTTTAACACCTACCAAGGGAATAGATTTGGATACAATGGAATGTTTGCTGCAGTTTCCAATGGAAGTTATGGATACATCATTACTATGTTCTATTTTTTACTTAGATATAAGGAAAGAGTGATTAAAAACTGGAAGTTTATTCTCATTTTTATTTCCTGTATTTTTATTGGAACAAAAGCGGTCTATCTCTCTATGGGTTTTGCCATAGCATATATTGTTGTTGTTTCAAAAATTCCATTTAAAAGAACTTTGCTTGTCGCAGCAATATTAACAGGGTTGTTACTAGCTTATTATTTCTTTTTCCAATATGGAATGTTTAATTCAATCAGGCAAAGTGATGGCTTGCTTTCAGCCTTATTGTCTTACAGAGATCAGTTGTTTCTGGAAAGAACCCTGCCTTTTATTCAAGAAAGCTGGAGTTGGGTTAATTATTTGTTTGGTGGTGTGATTGATTATGACATGCGTTCTCAAATGGACATCGTAGATGTGTTTTTCTTTTGGGGTATTTTCGGCGGAGCTTTTTATTTATTTGCGTTTTTAAGGCTATTTATACCGCGCAAAATAGATTCAACCGGATGGGTCTTTCTTTCCTTCTTTGCTTTTATTGTTCTGTTGGCAGGCAATTTTTTTGTGTATTCGTTTGTTGCAATTTTTTTAGTTGTTTTGAAATTAATTTTTCATGAAAAAAGCCTAGAAACCTCTGAATAATTTAAATTGGTTGTTTTTTATATCCATTTTAAAAACTACTTTTGCCCCAACTTTGACTTTGCTCCATGAGCCCTAAAATCAGTTTATTAAAAACCAATATTCACAACCTTTCCATGCAGGATACACTTGCATTGGTGGTGCAGGCTATAGAAGAAAACAAACAACTGCATCATACGGTAGTGAATGCAGGGAAACTGGTAACACTTCAAAAAGACGATGAACTTCGTGAAAGCGTCAACAGCGCTGATATCATCAACGCAGACGGGCAGGCTGTTGTCTGGGCATCAAAGTTTCTGGGTGTGCCCCTAAAGGAGCGGGTAGCAGGGATTGACTTAATGGCAAGCTTGGTGGAACTGGCATACAAGAAAAACTATAAAATTTACCTGCTTGGTGCAAAAGAAGAAATTGTTTCCAAATTGGTCAATATTTACAAAGAAAAATACAATCCCTCCATAATTGCAGGTTACAGAAACGGCTATTTTTCTGAAGAGAAAGAATGTGATATTGTGAATGACATCGTAAACTCAGGTGCTCATATGCTCTTTGTAGCCATCACTTCACCCAAAAAAGAAAATTTTCTTCATAAACATAAAGCAGCACTTTCCAATGTAAACTTCATCATGGGCGTAGGCGGCAGCTTTGACGTCTTTGCCGGTAAAACCAAACGCGCCCCCCTATGGATGCAAAAAATAGGCATGGAATGGTTCTATCGCTTTCTACAAGAGCCCAAAAGAATGTGGAAAAGATACCTCGTGGGCAATACAAAATTCTTATTTTTGGTGCTGAAAGAAAAATTCAAAAATAAAAACTGATTATTCCGATTTTTATCTAAAAATTTCATCTTGCCCAATGTGGTTCATAGCGCAAGCGGCTTGTTTTGTAAACTTTAAAAGAAAATCGGGAATTTTAAATAACAAGATACCCGCTTGCTCGGGTATATGAATATGAAAATAGCAGTAATAGGAACTGGATACGTGGGCCTGGTAACAGGCACCTGCCTGGCAGAAACAGGAAACGAAGTGGTGTGTGTTGACATAGATGCAAGTAAAGTTGAACGTATGAAAAACGGCGAGGTTCCCATTTATGAACCCCACCTTGATGTCCTTTTTGACCGTAATATCAAAGCCGGAAGATTGAGCTTTACCACTTCACTTGATGAAGGACTTGCTCACGGAGAAATTGTTTTCCTGGCCCTTCCTACACCCGAAGACGAAGACGGTTCAGCAGACTTGCAATATGTACTGGGTGTTGCTGACGAAATTGGCAAAAAAATCATTTCTTATAAAGTGATTGTAGATAAAAGCACTGTTCCTGTAGGAACTTCAGACAAGGTAAAAGCAACCATTGCCAAACACGCAAAAAGTGAATTTGATGTGGTCTCAAACCCTGAATTTCTAAGAGAAGGTTTTGCCGTAGATGATTTTATGAAACCTGAAAGAATTGTTGTGGGTTCGAGTAGTGAACGCGCAACGACTTTGATGAAAAAATTATACAGTCCTTTTGTGCGATCAGGAAATCCCATCATCATTATGGACGAGCGATCTGCAGAGCTTACAAAATATGCCGCTAACTCATTTCTAGCCACAAAAATTACCTTTATGAACGAAATCGCAAACTATTGCGAACTCGTTGGTGCAGATGTGGACAAAGTGCGCATCGGGATGGGGACAGACTCCAGAATAGGAAAGCGGTTTCTTTTTCCGGGAATTGGGTATGGAGGCTCTTGCTTTCCTAAAGATGTAAAAGCACTTCACAAGTCAGGGAAAGACGAAAACCACGAGTTTAAAATTTTAAGCGCAGTAATTGATATCAACAAGCATCAGAAAACGGTACTAATTCCAAAAATTGAAAGTTATTTTAATAACCAACTCACAGGAAAAAAAATAGCCCTTTGGGGTTTGTCATTCAAACCAGAAACAGACGATATAAGAGAAGCACCGGCGCTCGATATTATTGATGCCCTTCTCCAAAAAGGGGCATCTGTTATAGCTTTTGACCCCGAAGCGATGACAAATGTAGAAAGAAAACTAGGCAACCAAATTGAATATGCTGCATCTATGTATAAAGCAGTCGAAAATGCTGATGCTCTAGTAATTTGTACAGAGTGGAGTATTTTTAGAACTCCCGACTTTGAAAAGATTAAAAAGCAACTTACAAACAAGGTGATTTTTGACGGTAGAAATTTGTATGAAGTAAATGAAATGGTAGAAATGGGGTTTAATTATTTTTCAATCGGTCGATAATGAATAAACGTATTTTAATTACTGGTGCCGCAGGATTTTTAGGGTCTCATTTATGCGATAGATTTATTAAAGAAGGTTTCTTTGTTATTGGCATGGATAACCTTATTACCGGTGACTTAAAAAACATTGAACACCTTTTCAAACATCCCAAATTTGAATTTCACCACCATGACGTCACTACATTTGTATATGTGCCGGGAAAATTAGACTATATACTTCATTTTGCGTCACCTGCGAGTCCCATTGATTATTTAAAAATTCCCATTCAAACACTTAAAGTGGGTTCTTTAGGCACACATAATTTATTAGGTCTCGCAAAAGAAAAAAATGCAAGAATACTCATAGCATCTACCTCAGAAGTCTATGGAGACCCTGAAGTACATCCACAATCTGAAAATTATTATGGCAATGTAAACACAATAGGTCCCAGAGGGGTTTATGATGAAGCAAAACGATTTCAGGAATCAATCACGATGGCATACCATCGCTTTCACGGACTTGAAACCAGAATCGCCCGGATATTTAACACCTATGGTCCCCGAATGCGATTGAATGACGGAAGAGTGATTCCGGCATTTATTGGTCAGGCCCTGCGGGGCGAGGACTTAACAGTTTTTGGTGACGGTAGCCAAACGCGTTCTTTTTGCTTTGTAGACGATCAGATAGAAGGCTTATTCAGACTTTTGATGAGTGATTATTCAGATCCTGTAAACCTTGGAAACCCTGAAGAAATCACCATTCTCGAATTTGCTAATGAAATCATCAACCTCACCGGAACCAATCAAAAAATAATATTTAAACCCCTACCTCAAGATGACCCCATGCAAAGACAGCCCGAAATTAGCAAGGCAAGAGAAATCCTAAGATGGGAACCCATAGTTTCCAGAAAAGAAGGAATGGAAATGACTTATAACTATTTTAAAGGACTCACTAAAGAAGAGCTTGAAAAAAGTGAGCACAAAGATTTTTCAAAGCACATCAGAAAATAAATGCTATTTAAAAGAGGAAGATATTCAGGGCTTTTAAGACCCATTTCATATGCCATTGACCTCGTGGTGATTCAGGTCTTGGCATACATTCTTTTTTTTAATCAACAAACCAATTTTAATTATATCATTTTTATTTCTGCTGTTTGGATTTTTATGTCACTCAAATCCAACTTTTATGAAATCTACCGCTACACACAGTTAGTTAAAATCTTGTCTCTGATAGGCAAACAAATGGTACTTTTTATATTGGTAGTATTTGCCTTTTTTGGCTTTTACAATGAAATGAGTATTCATTACAATACCGTAATTAAATATGTACTATACTCCTTTTTACTAATTACAGTTTTTAAGCTTACCATCTATTACCTTCTAAAAAAATACAGAACACTGTTAGGGGGTAATTATAGAAATACTATCATCATAGGGAAAAACAAAAAAACTGAACAACTCGAAAAATTTTTTAAAGATAACCCTGAGTATGGCTATCAATTGCAAAAATCATTTGACCTTAGAGGAAATAACAAAGTTGAAATAGAAGACTGTTTTGAATACATACAAAAAAATGAAGTAGACGAAATTTATAGCTCAGTTGCAGAGCTGACAAACAAAGAAATTTTAATGCTCATTGATTTTGCCGACAATAACCTGAAAATTCTCAAGTTTCTACCAGACAATAAAGAAATTTATACAAAAAAGCTAGAGTTTGATTATTATGGTTATTTGCCGATACTCTCTTTAAGAAAGATACCTATTCAGGAACCTTTTAATCTATTTATCAAGCGCGTTTATGATATAATTGTTTCTGTGATGGTAATAGTGGGTCTTTTATCTTGGTTAACACCCATTTTAGCAATTTTAATTAAATTAGATTCAAAAGGTCCGGTGTTTTTTAAACAAAAAAGAAACGGCCTCGACTATGAAGAGTTTTTTTGCTATAAATTCAGATCAATGAAACCTAATCCGGTAGCTGATTTATATCAGGTAACAAAAGGGGATCAAAGAATTACACGTATGGGCAGATTTTTACGAAAAACCAGTATTGACGAATTACCGCAATTCATCAATGTTTTAAAAGGAGATATGTCTGTAGTGGGACCCCGACCTCACATGGTTAGCCATACACATATGTATGCAGAACGCATCGATAAGTTTATGGTGAGACATTTTATCAAACCCGGAATTACAGGTTTGGCACAAGTGAGTGGCTACCGGGGCGAAGTAGAAACAGACGATGATATTATCAACCGTGTGCGTCTCGATATTTTCTATCTGGAAAATTGGTCATTGCTCCTCGATCTTAAAATTGTTTTTCAAACAATATTTAATGCACTTAGAGGTGAGGAAAAAGCCTATTAATAACTTTCAATTTCTTTTAAGAGCTTCTGAAACTGTTTATTAAAGTCAAAATGGGTTTTAGCAGTTTTTTTAATTTTAGCAGCATCTGGAAGCAAATGTTTTCCTTGTTGTAGGTCATTAAGCAGTTGCTCAAATTCTGACCTATAATGATGCTTTATTACAAACCCAAGCCCTAAGGTTTCAACTATATTGGCTCCTTCACCATCTGAGAAATAAACTACAGGAACACCCAAACGACTCAATTCAAATATTTTTGAAGGAACAGAGCCATAAATTCTTTTAACTAAAGGGATCAAAGCTATATCATATTCAGTTAGCTCAAGGTCTAACTTGCTTTTTTTCAACACACCACAATAATGTATTTTTGGATGGGTCTTGGCAATTTGTGAAATTTTTTGAGCTTCTGGGCCTTCTCCATAAATAGAGATAGAAGTACCTTCGGGCAGCTTTAAATTTTCAATAAGACCCGCAACTCCCTGTGCAACCCCCAATAAGCCTGCATAAACTATTTTTGTTTCATTTGAAGGCTTTTTAACAGGTTTTTGCAACTCAGAATGTAATGGAGGCAAATTTCTATATAAAAATATTTTTTTTGTTTGAAACAAGGTTTTTATATGTATCAAAATTTCTTCTGACTGTCCCATTATTAAACTGGAGTTTTTGTAACAAAATTTTTCAATTGATTCCAGTATATTGTAATAAAGCCCTTGTTTTAACAAGCCCATTTCAAGGCCCGCAAGCGGCCATAAATCTGAAACATTAAGTATTATTTTTTTTCTCTTTAAGCGCAAGAGTAAAACCGAAGTAAAACCAACAAAAATAGGTGACATTTGAACAAAAACAACGGCAGATAGCCGTTTAAAAATCAAAAACCAAAATAAGCTAAAGCTAAAGCTAAACATTGATAAAAGACGTTTAATTTTTGAAGATGAATTACTTGGAATATGCCAAAGCCTATAAATAGTTAAAGTCCCCTGGTTTTCTTTGTAAAATAGCTTTCCGCGGAATGACTCAAATATTTTGCCGAGAGGATAACTGGGTAACGGGCAAATAACGGTCACCTCATATCCATTTTTAGAAAAAGCATCTACCATAGAAGCTATGCGGTTTGAAGCAGCACCACTTTCAGGTGGAAAATAATTAGTGATAACGGTTAGTCTTTTATTCATTAACTAAAGTTGTAAATTGTTTCAATTTTCCTCTTCGGTTTCTTTTCAGAATCTCCACGCGCTTAATATTGAGATTTAAACCGCTGCCAATGTAGGTCTCAAGTGCTTTTCTGATTGCTTTTTCTTCCTTGTCATTTAGGGGAATCCGAGACGTGTATTTAATCTCGAAAGAATTCTTTTTAATTTGTACCACAACAAACTCAGTGACGTTGCTTTCTTCTTCAATAATTTTTTTGGTGACGTAATAAAATGTGAGTCCGGGCACTTTTTTTCCGTTAGGCAAAATCGCTATATCGTTTGTTCTGCCAATTAGTGACTTTAAAATTGGTTTTCGGGCCGTGCCGGCTTTAGAAAAACTCCCCCAGTCTCCAATATCATACCTTATAAAAGGATGTGCTTTGTTGTATAGCGAAGTGATAACTATACGCCCTTGTTCTCCCAACGCAACTGGGTGATTGTTTTCGTCGAGAATTTCAACAAACAAGGTTTCAGCATTTACGACAAAATCATTTTGAGCGTCAGTATATGCAATCAAATCCAGTTCTGAGGCTCCATATTCATTGACGATGGGTACTCCTAGCCAGTATTCTAGCAGTTTTTTATCACGTTCAAACAACATTTCTGAAGTGACCATACACACTTTTAAGGAGGGACAAACATCCTTCAATATTACATTTTTATGTTGAAGGTGTTTTGCAAACAATACTATTGAACTTGTATACCCATTGATATATTCAAAAGACATTTTAGTGAACTTTTGATAAAACTGCTCCAACATTTCTTCAGAAAGGTCAAAAATGGGAAACCGGTACCTGTTGCTCAACAAGTCTTTGAAACGTTCCTTTTGATAGCCTACAAAATTTAATGGGATGCCATAGAAACGTGCCTGAAACGATTTTTTCAAATCAATTCCGTGCCAGGCAAACCTGTTTTGAATAACTGCCCAAGTAAGCGCGTGGCAAAACTTGTCTTTAGCAAAAATAAAAGGATGTCCACCAGACCCCGATGTTTTATTGATGTAGACATTCTTTTTAGAAAACTCGTTAGAAAGTCTTTTTACAAGTGGCTGTTGTAAATCAGATTTTTTTAATACTGGAATTGAAAGCCAGTTTTCAGTGTTAACCCCTTTAGTTAACTC
Source organism: uncultured Planktosalinus sp. (assembly GCF_963973675.1). Taxonomy (NCBI): domain Bacteria; kingdom Pseudomonadati; phylum Bacteroidota; class Flavobacteriia; order Flavobacteriales; family Flavobacteriaceae; genus Planktosalinus; species uncultured Planktosalinus sp. The sequence continues at coordinate 12,293 of NZ_CAXBAN010000025.1, forward strand.
CGCATAAAAACTGTTGTTCTGACTATGGTATTGAATAATTTTTTGCTTATGCTTTTCAATATATTCTAAAAAGGCATCATCAGAAAGCTGTTGAATATCATTTAAATGGCTTCTTGCTTCCCTGATAGGAAATCCTTTTAAACGCAATGTGAAATCAAATAAATTC
>NZ_CAXBAN010000026.1:0-12197 GCF_963973675.1 uncultured Planktosalinus sp.
TGTTATAGATAGGAAATTTAAGAGGATTTTTAATCATAAATGTTTGTAAATCCCTCAACGTGAAATTGCCGGAATACAATTTTCGAAGTTGTTTTATTATAACTAAAAATACCTATGTCACGGTGCACTTCTCCCATTGGTTTTTTGGCAGATTTTGGAAAAGTAGATTGGTTTTTTACAAATAGATAGTTTTTTCCCAGTTCATATTTATAACTCCTAAATCCAATACCTTCACCCGCAACACCGGTTTCAACTCCCTGCCAGTCGCCAATTAAAAACTCAAACTTTTGGAGGTCTTCTTGACCAATACTTGAAAACAAGCAAACAAAAAAAAGCGGGATGGCTATTAATATTTTCATAGTATATTATAAGGTGTGTTAATTACCAAAAACCCCCAGCATACGTTTCCAAAACCCTTGTTTTTCAGCCCCATAGGTATACCCATATTTGTTACCATAACCAAAGTTGGCCATTTTTACATTGTTCAATACAAAGGCCACATTTTTAAGTTTTCCGTTTTCAAGGTTTTCTTTAGGAAAGTCAAGAAGTTTACGCTCAGTATAATCAGCCCTTACCACATACAAGGTAGTATCGGCATATTTACTGATTAATAAGGTATCAGTCACTAATAAACAAGGTGCCGTATCAACAATTACATAATCGTAATGTTCCTTTAACACATCAAAAAACATCCCGGTACTTTCACTCATCCAAAGTTCAGCAGGATTCGGTGGGATGGGGCCCGAAGAAATTACATCCAGCTTGGGTGAAAGTGTTGTTTTACGGGCATACTGTTCGAGATTGGTTGACTCACCAATCAGAAAATTAGTAACCCCTTTGGCTGCTTCATCACTAGGAAAATACCTGTGTAACTGGGGATTTCTGATATCAGCTCCCACCAAAACCACACGCTTTCCGGTATAGGAAAGGGTGAGTGCCAGATTTACAGCAGTAAATGTTTTTCCTTCCCCTTTAACTGTTGAGGTTACAAAAATGGTTTTCCCGGTTTCTGATTGTTGTTTCTTCACCAATAAGTACTGTAGGTTGGTTCTTAAAATTCTAAAAGATTCAGCCAATACATTGGTGTCATTTCGTTTTATAAAATCTACTTCTTTGGTAGCTATCTTTGGAATTTCACCTACAAAAGGAATCGAACCAATAGAACGCTCAATATCCTTTCGGTTGCTCACTTTGTCATACAACAGTTGATGCAGGTAAAAAATTAAAAAAGGAATCAGTAAACCCAATAAAAGAGCTGCTAGATAGATAATATTTCGCTTGGGCGACACAGGATTGGATGAACTGTAAGCCGCATCAACCACTTTGGCCTTGGGGGCTGTGACTGCCAGTGAAATAGAGGTTTCTTCTCTTTTTTGCAAAAGAAATAAATACAGGGCTTCCTTAATGGTTTGCTGACGTTCAATCCCTCTGAATTGTTTTTCTTTTCCGGGAACTTCTGCTATTTTAGAACCAAATATAGACTCCTGTCGACGCAGGTCGCGTAAATTGGTTTCTATTGCGTTTTTAATATTCTCCAGACCGCTAATGATACTGCCACGCAACTCATTGATTTGATTGGTCAGGTTGATAACCACCGGGTTTTGTTCTGTAGAACTGCGTAACATTCTGGTGCGTTCCAAAACTAACTGGTTGTAGTTACTAATGAGCCCCTCCATGCCTCCATCTGCGATGCCCAGGTTTGCCGGAAGCAATCCAATTTCTGAACTGTTATCCAAATAGTTCATCAAGTCATTGATGAGCTCCAATTGAGTCTCAAAGGTTATTTGCTGTTTGTTGAATTCACTGGCACTTGACAAAAACAATTCCGCTTCAGCTTCAAGGCTTGTAATGCGGTTGTCTTGTTTAAAAGTCACTTTATCAGTCTCTACTGAATCCAGTTCAGCCGTAATGATTTGTAAACGTTCATCGATAAAATTTGCCGTATTATTGGCTACAAGGTTACGGTCGCTGATCGCATCCTCGTTATATTGGGTAACCAATTCGTTAAGAATATCTTGTGCTTTTTCACGTACCGGGTCATTGATACTCAATTCAATGACACTCGCATTTTTGGCGATAGGGTTTACCTGAACTCTGGATTGATAGAGGTCTACTATTTTTTCAACTTCTGAAAATTGAATCAATAAGGTTCGGTTTTTTTCCAATTCTTCCAGTCGTTCCATATCAGGAACCAGGGTGATGGAAGCAAAATCTAAGTCAATTCGGTCACCAAAATTAACCTCCAGCTTTTGATCGGTTTCGGGGTTTGAAATCCTGACACGTGTTTGTGAAAGCACCGTAAATTGCAGTGGAAATGAAGGTAAGGAAACCTCTTTATTTAGATCAAGAATTTTTACAGTAAACGGCGTGTTTTTATAAACCTCTGTAACTTTAATATTTCCCTCAGTATAATAACGGATGTTCAAATTCAGTTTTTCAACTACCCTTCTGAACAAACGCTTGGAGCGCAGGATTTCAATTTCATTTTCTATACTGTTGGTATTCATTCCACTAATGAGGCCAATATCTTCAAAGGCTGCCAGCTCAGATGTTGCTCCATTTCCTTTGCTGTCCTTAATAATAATTGAGGTGGTTGTTTGATACTGTGCAGTGCTGTAACGCAAATACAAAAAAGCAACGGTGGCACACACCAACACCCCCAGAATAAACCAGGGCCATTTGCGCAAGTAAAATTCAAGTTGTTCCCTTAAATCGGGTTCAACTTGTTGATTTAAGGGGGTATTTGGGGTCGTTTCCATAAATTTATCGTGTAATTAATACAGCCAGTGAAATAAGTACAGACGCTATTGAAATATAAACAGTAGCGTTGCGGTTGTAAGCCGCTGCTCCTACCTGAGCGCTGTTTGGCTGTACATAAAGTACGTCATTTTGTTTTAAATAGTAAAAAGGAGATTGAATAAAATCACTTTTTGTGATGTCAATTTTGTGATAAATACGTTGGCCGTTATCCTCACGAAGTAGTAAGATATTGTCTCTTTTTCCGTAAATATTCAAATCGCCTGCCATTCCTAACGCCTCTAAAAGTGTAATGCGTTCATTAGAAATTGTAAAGGTTCCGGGATGGTTGACCTCTCCCAAAACAGTCACTTTATAGTTGATAATGTCGATATTGATAATGGGGTCTTTGAGGTAAGTTCCTATTTCCTTTTTCAAAAAAGTAACCAACTCCTGTCGTGTTTTTCCTGCCACATTTAGCGTACCCAACACAGGAAACTCAATGGTGCCGTCATTGTTAACAATATAACCCTGTATTTCACGATTGTTGGTTCTACCTACTTCTGAAATGTTCCGTGCCGGCTGAATTAAATTAAAAGGCATTGCTGCCTCCATATCAAATGAAGCTACATTGATTTTCAATACATCGTTTGCACGAATGGTTGGCGGACTATAATTGTCGGTTGTCATCGCAGCCATCGATTCGATGTCTTGCATATAAAGAATGTCCTTCTTTGAAGAACAAGCACTCAAAATAAGTAATACCAAGCCACTAATCCCTACTTTAGTAAGCATCAAACTGAGTCGTTTTATCATCCCTGTATTTTTGGCAAAAATAGCGGTTAATCTTTAAAATTACTATTTTTTTCGTTGTAATGAGCATAGCTCCACTATTTAATCTATGCACAGTTTTTCAATCCAACGAACTTTATGAATACTTTATTGTGATAAATTATAGACTCCCACCCTTTACTTTAGGGTGATTAAATAAGTGGAACACCAACAAAAATAGTTGTATCACTTTTAGTAACTTAGCATTCTCAATTCAAAATAATGAAATCAACTCAAAAATCTGGTATCAATACACTGTGCACCCACGCGGGTGAATTGACTGACACACGCTTCCACGGAGCGGTAGCACCTTTATACATGGCTACTTCCTATGCGTTTGAGGGTGTGGAAGAAAAGCGCTATCCGCGCTATTTCAATACCCCAAACCAACAAGCACTCTCACAAAAAATTGCTGCCTTGGAACATACTGAAGCTGCCCTGCTTTTTGGCAGTGGAATGGCGGCTGTAAGCACTGCCCTCTTGGCTTTCTTAGAAAAAGGAGACCACGTGCTCCTGCAAAAAACACTCTATGGCGGCACCTTCAATTTAGTGACTGAAGAGTTTGAAAAGTTTGGAATTGACTACTCATTTACTGAAGAGCTCACTGAAAAGGCCTTCACCGATAAAATAAAAGCCAATACCAAAGTAGTGTATATCGAAACACCTTCCAACCCTTTATTGACGGTCACAGATATTGAAATGGTAGCAAAATTGTGTAAAAAACACCGGCTCATTTCCATGATTGACAATACCTTTGCCTCTCCTGTCAATCAAAACCCTATCAATTTTGGAATAGACATCGTGATTCACAGCGCCACTAAATATATGGGCGGACACAGTGATATTCTGGCCGGAGCAGTTGCCGCATCTTCAGAACACATCGACCGGATTTTCCAAAAAGGTAAAAACCTGGGTGGTAATTTAAGTGAATATACCGTTTGGTTACTGGAACGCAGCATCAAAACCATGGGGCTTCGTGTGAAAGCACAAAACCGCACAGCTAAAAAACTGGCAAAATACCTCAGCAAACACACTCAGGTGAAAAAAGTCTACTACCCCGGACTTAAATCGCATCCCGATTATGAAACAGCAAAAAATCAAATGAAAGGGTTTGGCGGTATGCTTTCCTTTGAACTTACAGACACTGTAAACGCGCGTCAATTTCTGAAAAACCTGAAGCTCATCAAACCATCCATGAGTTTGGCCGGAGTAGAATCTACCATCCTGCTACCTTCAGAAACCTCTCATGCGCTCCTAAGTGAAGAGGAACGATTAAAACAAGGAATATCAAACAACTTATTGCGGTTTTCTGTTGGAATTGAAGAGAAATTAGATTTAATTGCAGATATAGAACAGGCCTTGGAAGCTTGTAAACAAAATTAAAAAAACAAAAACACGTGAAACTAGACATTCTCGCCATCGGTGCCCATCCTGACGATGTAGAATTAGGCTGTGGGGCCACTCTGGCAAAAGAAATTGCAAATGGTAAAACAGTAGGAATTCTCGACCTTACCCGTGGTGAACTCGGCACCCGAGGCACTGCTGAAATCAGAGATGTTGAAGCTGACAATGCTGCACTAATTCTGGGAGTTGCTTTTAGAAAAAACCTGGAGTTTTCTGATGGTTTTTTTGTAAACAACACGGCCTCACAACTGGAGGTCATTAAAATCATCCGAAAATACAAACCCGAAATTGTGCTTTGCAATGCGCTGGATGACCGGCATATTGACCACGCCAAAGGAAGCAAATTGGTTAGTGATGCCTGCTTTTTAAGTGGGTTGAAAAAAATTGAAACCATTTTTGAAGGAAATAAACAACAAGCCTGGAGACCCAAAAATGTGTACCACTATATTCAATGGAAAAACCTGACACCCGATTTTGTAGTGGATGTATCCGGGTTCATTGATAAAAAGATGCAAGCAGTGATGGCCTATGAAAGTCAATTTTACAATCCTGATAAAAATGAACCAGACACCCCCATCAGCAGCCCCAATTTTAAAGACAGCATTGTTTACCGTGCCCGTGATCTGGGGCGGTTAATAGGGGTTGAACACGCAGAAGGGTTCAATGTCGACAGGCTCTTGGGTATCAATTCTGTTTTTGATTTAAAATAATCACCTTTTTGTTTTGAAATTGATAGCTTTTTGAATTAAATTTGCACTCGCTTTTAGCAAACCGTCTGAGGTTCGCAAAAGCGACATCAACAAATGGTGGTTGTAGCTCAGTTGGTTAGAGCGCTAGATTGTGGTTCTAGAGGTCGCCGGTTCGAGACCGGTCTTCCACCCAAAACTCAAGTCTCTGTGAAAACAGGGACTTTTTTTGTTGATAAGGGCAGTCTCTTCTAACAGACTTCAAATTTCAATTTGAACTGCCGGGGAATTTTGTATATTTAAACGTTCAATCCCCTCCGTATGAAAAACAACTTGCTGCCACTTTACTTTTTGATAGTGCTTCTGTTTTCGCTAAGCCAAGTAGGTGCTCAGGAGGTCAACCTGTATGAACAGTTTAACGGAAGATATGATTTTACAGCCATAGGAAATACCTTGAACACTGTTGAAAACGGACTGGGTGCACCTTGTATCATTCTGACAGCTTCAAGTGCTACACTCAATCTGGAACCCACGCAAAATATTGTGGCAGCTTATCTGTATTGGGCAGGTTCCGGTGATGGTGATTTTGAAGTTAGTCTCAATAACGAACCCATCACTGCTGAGCGCACTTTTAGCAACGAACTGGACCCGGAACGTATCTTTTTTGCTGCTTTTGCCAATGTCACCCAACAACTTCAAAATACAGGGAATGGAGTGTATACGCTTTCTGAACTTGATTTAACTGAAGTCATCACACCCTACTGCCCTTCAGGAACCAACTTTGGTGGTTGGTCTGTGATTATTATCTATGAAGATGCCCAATTGAACCTCAACCAACTGAATGTCTATGATGGTCTGGAAAGTGTTTCATCCCTAAATCCGGAACTCAGTATTGTTCTGGAAAACCTCAATGTAATTGATAACGAAGGGGCTAAAATTGGCTTTTTAGCCTGGGAAGGTGATGAAAGCATTGCCGTAAATGAAACGCTTCAAATTAACAACTCCATCATTAGCAATCCACCCTTAAACCCCGCCAACAATGCTTTTAACGGAACCAACACCTATACAAACAGTAGTGAATTGTGGAATATGGATATGGATGTTTACGGAATTCAAAATAACATTCAGGTGGGAGACACCCAGGCAACTATTTCATTAAGTTCGGGGCAGGACTTAGTTATGATTAACAACATAGTTACTCTTTTAAACAGTCAGCTGCCCGATGCTACCATCAGCATAGATGAATTCACAGCCGGCGAGGAATGCGGTAACCGGGAAGTTAATCTAAATTACACCGTGTTTAATACAAACAGTACTGATGTATTACCCGCCAACACACCCATAGCCTTTTATGCAAATACAAGCCTTGTAGCTTCTTCTACCACGCAGGCAAGCATTCCTATAGATGGTTCAGAAAGTAGTGAAATTACATTCAGCATCCCTCCTTCCATTCCTCAGGAATTTACCCTAACCCTTGCCGTAGATGATACCGGAAATGGAATGGGGGTAGTAAATGAAATCGATGAAAACAACAATACAGATGCTGTTCAACTAAGCCTGTTGGTCTTTCCTGAAATTCCGGGTCTGACAAATCAGGAAATCTGTGACGCTGTCGGTCCCGAACTGTTCGACCTTACGATTTCCACTCAACAAGTCAACCCTGAATTTCAACTCACGTTTCACCAAACTACAACCGATGCAGAAAACAATGAAAACCCAATCGCAACTCCGGAGTCCTATGAAATCCAAGGACCGGAAGAAACCATTTTCATCAGGGTGGACAACGGCGATTGTTTTAGTATAGGTTCCTTTGTTATTCAAGTGATAAGCTGTCCTCTTCCGGATGCAACAATCTATATTACAGATGATTTGAACGCCTGTCGTCAACGGTTGCTTCAGCTTAAATACATTGTTGCCAACACACTCGGAACAGCCCCTTTGCCGGCTGAAACACCCATCGCTTTTTACATCAACGAACAGTTGTATGCAACAGACCTCACTCCCATTCAAATTCCTGAGGGAGGTCAAATTCATATGACAACTTCCCTGGAACTATCCGACAATGTCCCTGATGTTTTTGAACTTTTGTTGCGCGTTGATGACACAGGCGACAATTCCGGTATCGTGGAAGAATTGGATGAAACCAACAACACCTTCAGCACTACTGTACAATTTAGTGTCATCGATGACTTACCCATTCTCCCCGGTCTTGACCAGTGTAATGAAGGCTTCGGACTTGCCTCATTTGACCTTACCGAGGTACAGGAATTAATTCCTCTGTCTGCCGGTGATGAAGTACGCTACTTCACCAGCTATGAAGAGGCGCTGACGCTCCAAAACCCGGTGTTGTTTCCCGGGCAATATCAAAGCACCTCAAATCCGCAAACCATTTATGTCAGGCTCGATACCGAGTTGTGTTTTACAATCGGTGAATTCCGGCTTTCCATCACTGATTGCCCACCCTGGATTCCTGAAGGCTTTTCCCCAAACAATGACGGGATCAATGATGTATTTGAAATTTCAGGCTTGCTGAATATTTACCCCCTGCATGAACTTCTTATTTACACCCGCAAAGGCAATCTGATTTTTAAAGGCAACAATCAAACCGGCTTTTGGGATGGGTATGCCAACCACGGTTTGCTATATGAAGGAGCGGTTCCTTCAGGGGTGTATTTTTATGTTTTAAATTTAAATCATCCTGACTATAAAGTCTTTACAGGATGGGTTTATCTCAATAAATAAAATCATTCCAAAGGGATTCGTTTTACTTAAATTTATTACTTAAATTTCAATCTTTAACCAAACCGCTTTTTAACCTATTTATAACCTAAAAATGAATCCCTTAAAAATTTACTCCCCTCAAAAGATTCAAAAGTATATTAATAAAAGATTCGGTGAAACTAAATTTGGTGAAGCCATTCTCACAATAAATGAATTAAATGACCTTAAAACCTCTCCTGCCAACTATGTGCTTCTCGGTATTCCGGAAGATGTGGGTGTTTTGGCAAACCACGGTGTAAAAGGAACTAAAAATGCCTGGCAGGCTTGCTTAAAAGCATTGCTGAATATACAGGCCAATGAATTCACAAAACCCGAAAACATCCTTCTTTTGGGTGAGATTAATTGTGATATTGAACTCAAGGCTGCTGATACCCTTGATAAGGAAGACGAACATTATTTCGAAGAACTCGGTCACATCGTTTCACAAATTGATACCAAAGTAAGCACGGTGGTCGAACAGATCGTAAGTGCCGGAAAAATACCCGTCATTATTGGCGGTGGCCATAACAATAGCTATGGCACTATTAAAGGGACCTCGTTTGCATTGAAAAAGCCAATCAGTGTCATTAATTTTGACGCTCATGCCGATTTCAGACCCCTGGAACACAGGCACAGTGGTAACGGCTTTTCTTATGCCTATGAAGAAGGCTACTTACACCATTATTTTATATTCGGTTTACACAAAAACTACAACAGTCAGGCTATTTTTGACAGACTTCACTCCAGCAAAACAAGCGTATCTTACAACCTGTTTGAAAGTATTGCTATTCAACGTACAAAATCATTCGGACAAGCCTTGAAAGAAGCCGAATCGTTTACGGTTGCCGCGGAGAAATTTGGATTGGAAGTGGATCTAGACAGTGTTCAAGACATACCCAGCAGTGCCAAAACACCAAGCGGGTTTAGTGTAAATGACACGCGTCGGTTTATTAGTTACTTTGCAAAAAACAGCAACGTGGCTTACCTCCACCTATGTGAAGCAGCCCCAATACCCGGAACCGAAGAAGAAAAACAAGTGGGTAAATTGCTTGCTTACTTCATCATGGATTTTATAAGTTAGTTAACGGTACTTCATTTTAAGTTGTTGTATTTTAACACCTCGAACTAAAACACACACAAAATGAAATCTAACACCTTATTTGTACTCCTATTTATTGCATTTTTTTGGTCTTGTAAAAATTCAGCTGAAAAAACAACTGAGGAACCGGTTGACAGTAATCAGGAAATGGCCATTGAACAAGCAGCGCCCCAAATTGATATCCACCCCATCAGCCATGCCACTATGGTTCTCGAATGGGATGAAATCGTTATGTATGTTGACCCGGTGGGAGGAGCTGAAGCTTTTTCAGGCATGAAAGATGCCGATATCATTTTGATTACTGACATTCATGGCGACCACCTGAATATCGAAACCTTACTAGCCATCAAAAAAAATAAAAGCCGCATCATTGCACCCCGGGCGGTGATCGATCAACTTCCGGAAGAGCTTAAAACTGATGTTATAGCATTGTCCAATGGCTCTTCGGTAAACCAACAGGCTTTTACCATCACCGGAATACCCATGTACAATTTACGGGAAGAGGCCTTAAAATATCACGAAAAAGGAAGAGGCAACGGGTATTTGATTCAACGAGATGACTACAGGGTGTATATTTCAGGTGACACTGAAGACATACCGGAAATGCGCTCGCTCAAAAACATTGACCTGGCCTTTGTTTGCATGAATTTACCCTATACAATGACCGTTGAAAGTGCTGCTTCAGCTGTCGCAGAATTCAAACCTAATACCGTGATTCCCTATCACTTTAGAGGAGCAGACGGTTTTGCTGATGTAGATGCTTTTGAACGACTCGTCAATGAAAATGCTCCTGAAGTGGAAGTCAAGCGATTGGATTTTTATCCGAATAAATAAGGCAGTACTTTATTAAATTATTTGTAGCTTATAGTTGCCTCCAACAAACTATACCCTTTTACATTATTAATATAAACCCCTAAGCTGTAAATTACTTAGGGGTTTTCCTTTTTTAAATTTCTGTTTATTAGGGTGGATTGTCTCATTCAAACTGCAGCAGGAATCTACCCTTGTGGATTCTATCACAAATAAATTTCACTATGGAGCTAACTGCAGGATGCCGGGTGCTGACAGAAGTTGAATTCTAAGCATTTTTAGCTTCATTTTATATACCCTTTTCAGTGTATTAAACAAAAAACCCCGACACTGGGCCGGGGTTTAATCAACTTTATTTATTAGAAAAAAACACTATTCCACAATCAAACGTTTGACTGTTTGTTTGTTTTCACTTTGAATCATCACCATATACACCGCTGATGAGAGTTCGCTCACATCCAGCGTATAGGTGTTTTGTGGCGTACTGTATCGCTGTTGTCCAACCATTCGCCCTCTGGTGTCGTAGATACTGATTTGATCTACGGCAATCATTCCGGGGTTGCCAATGTTCACTGCTGTGGCTGCCGGGTTCGGGTACATCGTCAGACTGCTCAGGTTGAAGCTGTCTGTGCCCAAAAATGGGGTCACTTCCAGTTCAAAACTACAGGTCGAGGTATTGCCCGACTCGTCTTCAGCCATAAAGGTAACGGTATATGTCAATCCTGCTGACAACGAGGTGTTGGGTGCAGGTTCCTGAGTGATTAACACTACAGGGTCTGTACAGTTATCCGTTGCGGTTACCCCGCCGGTAAAGTCTTCCATCACATAGGTACCGTTCCCGTTCGGATCAACGGTTACATCACCCGGACAACTGATTACCGGTGGTAAGGTGTCGGCCACCGTTACTACAGAGGTACAGCTTGTGCTGTTGCCTTCGCTGTCGGTTACCGTTACCGTTACCGTGTTCTCACCAATGTCTGAACAGTCAAACGCGGTTTGACTGATACTGATGTCAGCTATCGAACAGTTGTCCATACTACCGCCATCCAGCATGGCTGCCGTGAGGGTGGCTTCGCCATTTTCATCCAGTGGCAGGGTGATGCCTGCTACACAGAGGGCTTCGGGTGCTATCAGGTCTTCTACCGTTACGATCGCAGTACAGCTTGAGCTGTTGCCTGCTGCATCGGTCACGGTGAGGATGACCGTATTCACGCCCACATCGCCACAATCAAATTCTGTCTTGCTGGCGGTGTATGTGAGGTCACTGTTGCCACAGTTGTCGGTCGAGCCGCCATTGAGGTCTTCCACAAGGATACTCGCCATTCCATTGGCATCCAACTGGATGGTCAGGTCCTGACAGACTGCCTGTGGTGATTCATTGTCTTCTACCGTTACGGTAAACGAACATACATCGGTATTGCCGGCTGCGTCGGTTGCCGTCCAGGTCACTGTGGTGGTGCCCAAGTTAAAGGTCACCCCGCTGAGCGAACTTCCTGAACCGTTGGTCGCACCGGACAGACTGTAGGTAATCGTTGACACACTACAATTGTCGGTCGCCGTGGCGTTCCAGCTTGTACCGCTGTGGGTGTAACTACAGCTACCTGCATTGGCATCTATGGTTTGGTTTCCTCCACACGTGATCTCAGGTGACTGGTTGTCTTCTACCGTGATTTCATAAGTACAGCTGTGGGTATTGCCATTGTTGTCGGTTGCGGTCCAGGTCACTGTGGTGGTGCCTAAGTTAAACACGACTCCGTCCAGGGTTATACCACTACCGGTGGTTGCCCCTGAAAGGGTGTATTCTACTGTTGCTACACCACAGTTATCAGTGGCTGTGGCATCCCAGGCCGTACCGCTATGGGTATAGGTAC
>NZ_CAXBAN010000027.1:0-12150 GCF_963973675.1 uncultured Planktosalinus sp.
AAACCGAAGTCACTCAATGATAAGCTTACCCGGAACATTCAAATTGGCTTAAATGATCGACTCTCCTTTACAAAACACTTATTTGAGGGCAATAGTGATGAATACCACAGAGTAATTTCACAAGTAACCACAATGAAGGATTTTAATGAAGCCAGAAATTTTATTGAAACTACCGTTAAACCAGATTATAATTGGGAAGGAAAAGAACAACACCTGGAGCGTTTTTTATTATTGATTGAGAAAAAATTTATTTAACTAATGTCAAAATTATATCTGGTTCCCACACCCATTGGAAATCTTGAAGACATGACGCTTCGGGCCATTCGCGTTTTAAAGGAAGTTGATTTGATTCTTGCAGAAGACACCCGAACCAGCGGTAAACTGCTAAAGCATTTTGAAATAGGCACCCAGATGCATTCTCATCATATGCACAATGAACATAAAACCATTGAAAACATTGTTAATCAAATCAAAGCAGGTAAGTCTGTTGCATTAATAAGCGATGCCGGAACGCCGGCCATAAGCGATCCGGGATTTTTACTCACTCGTGCCTGTGTTGAAGCCGGTATTGAAGTCGATTGCTTGCCCGGAGCAACGGCTTTTGTTCCCGCTTTGGTTAATAGTGGTTTGCCAAACGATAAGTTTGTGTTTGAAGGATTTCTTCCTGTTAAAAAAGGTCGTCAAACCCGATTGCTAACCCTTGCTGAAGAAACCCGCACTATGATTTTCTATGAATCTCCCCACAAACTTTTAAAAACTTTGTCAAACTTTACAGACTATTTCGGCGAAGACCGAAAAGTTTCTGTTTCCCGTGAAATTTCAAAATTGCATGAAGAAACAATACGCGGTAGCGTTAAAGAGGTCCTTATGCATTATACAGCAAAACCTCCCAAAGGCGAAATTGTAGTGGTGGTGGCAGGGAAATCATAATTTATTGATGCTTCCCTTTTTCCCAGCCGTTTTTGCCCAAATACTTTTCACCACTTTCCACCGCACCTTCTTCAATGGTAGTTCCCATAGAATCGTTCCAGCGGTTGAGGTAGCCAAAAAGTGAGATCACACCCAACATTTCAACAATTTCGCCTTCATTCCAGTATTCATAAAGGCGTTGTTTAATAGTTTCATCAACAGCATTAGGCACTTGGGATGCCGCTAGTGAAAAGTCGAGTGCAGCCCTTTCTGCCTCTGAAAATGCAGAATGGGTGCGGTACTCCCAGATATTGTCCAGTTGTTCCTGCTCAGCGCCATACCGCTCTGCGGCCCTGATTGCGTGAGCCTGGCAATACCGGCAACCGGTGGCATTGCTGCTCACCCAGGCAATCATGCGCTTTAATGACGAGGTCACGCGGCCTTCATTGACCATCACGGCTTTGTTGAGGTTTATAAATGCTTTGGAAATCGTCGGGCGGTGTTGCATTGTCAAAACCGAATTAGGACAAAACCCTAAGGTTTCATTAAAAAATTTGGCAAGCTCTTGGGTTTCTTTGTCATGCTCTGGTGAAAGCGGAGTTACTAATGGCATAATTGAAAAGTTTAATTTGTATTTTTGGAGTACACAAGAAACAAAATATTTAAATATGAACCACACCGTCACCACAACCTGGAAACAAAACCTGCAATTTGTATCAGACAACCCCTCAGGGCACAAAGTATTGATAGACACCTCTGTTGAAAACGGAGGACAAAACAGCGGTCTAGCGCCAAAAGCAATGATGCTTTCCTCACTGGCTGGCTGCTCGGGACTGGATGTCATTTCTATTTTAAATAAAATGAAAGTAAAAGTCAATGATTTTAAAATCACCACCACCGGCAAACTCACTGAAGAACACCCCAAATACTACCACAGCGTTCTTGTTATTTACCAGTTTTTTGGAAAAGAGTTGCCGCAAGACAAATTAAAAAAAGCCGTAGATTTATCTGTAGAAAAATACTGTGGCGTAATGGAAATGTTCAGAAAATTTGCTGAAGTCACAATTGAAATTCAATATATAGAATCTTAGTTTTAAGAATAGTTTTTGGAATTTTTAAACTTGGAATTTACACATGCATTGGACTCTTAAACCAAAACCCGAAGCTAAAAAAGTAAAAATGCTTGCTCAGGACCTGCAGGTTGATGAAACCATTGCAACACTCTTGTTGCAACGCGGTGTGGAAAGCTTTGAGGATGCCAAAAAGTTTTTCCGTCCGTCGCTGGAGGATTTGCACGACCCATTTCTGATGAAGGATATGGATAAAGCGGTGGAACGTATTGAACAAGCTATAGCCAATGAAGAAAACATCCTTGTGTTTGGCGATTATGACGTGGATGGCACCTCTTCGGTCGCTTTAATGTCCTCTTATTTGCTTTCTTATTACCCCAATGTGGCGACCTACATTCCTGATAGGTATGAGGAGGGGTATGGCGTGTCTTATCAGGGCATTGATTTTGCTGAAGACAATAACTTTTCGTTGATTATCGCATTGGATTGTGGTATCAAGGCTATTGACAAGGTCGCTTACGCGAAAGAAAAAGCTATTGATTTTATCATCTGCGATCACCACAGACCGGGTGAAAATCTTCCTGACGCAGCCGCGATTCTTGATCCCAAAAGGAATGATTGCTCTTATCCCTATGACGAACTCTGTGGTTGTGGAGTGGGTTTTAAACTCGTGCAAGCACTTGCCGGAAGACGCGGTCAAAACATAAATAATTTGATGCTCTATCTAGACCTGGTTGCAACAGCAATTGGCGCAGACATCGTGCCGATGACGGGTGAGAACAGAGTGCTGACTTACTTTGGTTTGCAGGTCATCAACACCAATCCCAGACCTGGATTTCAAGCGATTATTGAACAAATTAAAAAAGACAAACTGGAAGTGAGTGATGTGGTCTTTATCATAGCTCCACGCATCAATGCCGCCGGAAGAATGAAACACGGCCAGCACGCCGTCAACCTAATGACCGAAACAGACCTTGAACAAGCAAAAATATACGCACAAGAAATAGAAGCTTACAACCTCGACCGCCGTGAAACTGACCGTGAAATAACTGAAGAAGCACTGGAGCTTATCAAATCCAACGGCGAAGAAGAACGATTTACCACCGTGGTTTATCAGGAGCATTGGCACAAAGGCGTGATAGGCATTGTTGCCTCCCGCTTGACCGAAACCTATTACCGCCCCACTCTCGTTTTTACTAAAAGCGGTGACAAACTCGCTGCCAGCGCCCGCTCTGTAAAGCATTTTGATGTGTACAATGCCATTGAAGCGTGTGAGGATTGCCTGGAACAATTTGGCGGACATAAATATGCCGCTGGATTAACACTGTTACCCGAACAATTTGAAGCCTTTAAAAACAAGTTTGAACAAGTGGTCAAAGAAACCATTGATGTAAAACTACTCACCCCGGAGATTTCAGTGGACCTAGAAATTGATTTAAAAGACATCACCCCTAAATTTTTTAGGGTATTAAAACAATTTGCCCCTTTTGGCCCCGGCAACATGACCCCGGTATTTATGACCCAAAACCTTCAGGATACAGGCTGGAGCAAACAGGTGGGTGAAGACAAAAGCCATCTCAGGGTGGTGGTCAAGCAAGGCAACTCGGCATCCTTTACCGGCATAGGCTTTGGAATGGGAGAACAGTATGAATTGATCAAAGACAAAAAACCCTTTAAAGCTGTGTACTCGCTGGATGAGAATACTTGGAATGGGAATACTACTATACAATTGCGGTTGAGGGATTTGAAAAAATAAATTTCTTTATTTAGAACCATTTTAAATAAAATTTTTATTTTTGTGAATTCATTCTCAGCAATGGAAAAGGAAATCTGCAAAATTTATCACAACCCCATCGGGATTGCCTTCAGGTGGCAAATACCATTTGAAAAGACTTCAGAAAATGTACAGGTGGTGTTCAATAATATGGGCTTTCACCTTAGTAAAGAGGAAATCGAGCTGTTCTCATATCAGGTAGCGTGCTCAAGAGAATCGATTTCAAGTTATGACCGTTGTGCTTTCAAAAAAGACTGTAAAAACATTTTACTGGAGACGCCTTCAGCTTCTGTGAGTCTGGCAGTCAATGAAAATGAGCTGGAGCAATTGGATGATTTATTAAACGGGACGTTGTTTTGGATAAACCTGAAGGATTATCTGAAGAATCACTGTAAAAATTAAGGCAAAAATAAAGCGAAAAAACAACCCTTTTAGTCTGTAAAACTCTGAAAAGTTTACTCAAACTTCTCCAACAAAAACCGCTCCCCATCAAACACCCCGTAGGTAAAATGCGTAATCCAATCGCCTAAGTTAAAATAAGTGCTATTTTCACCCACTTTGATTTCCATTGGGAAGTGGCGGTGACCAAAGATAAAGTAGTCAAAGTGTTTGTTTTCCAGTTTGCGTTTGGAATATTGTGCGAGCCATTCGTTTTCTTCTCCTAAAAAGTTGACGTCCTCATCACCTGAAATCAGTTTGTTTTTTACCGAAAGATGTTTGGCTAAACGCACTCCCAGGTCCGGGTGCAGCCATCTAAACAGCCATTTGCAAAAGGGGTTGGTAAACACTTTTTTCATGCGTTTGTACCCTTTGTCACCGGGCCCCAGGCCGTCACCGTGGCCAATAAAAAACAGCTTGTTTCCAAGGGTAAATTCTTGTGGCTTATGAAACACAGGGATGTTTAGCTCCTTTTTAAAATAATCATCCATCCACAAATCGTGATTTCCCACAAAATAATAAATGGGAATGCCTGAGTCACTGAGTTCGGCCAATTTGCCCAAAACCCTAACAAAGCCTTTAGGAATCACTTGTCTGTATTCAAACCAAAAATCAAACAAATCTCCCAACAAAAAAATAGCTTCGGCATCGTCTTTTACAGTATCCAGCCATTTTACAAACACTTTTTCACGCGGAAGACTTTCATCGGCATTGGGAGCGCCCAGATGATTGTCGCTGGAGAAATAGATTTTTTTGCCTTGAGGAATGTTCATTCAGTTGTTTTGATAGTGTAAATATAAGTAAATGAATGAAGTTTATTCATTGTCTGAAGCATACCATTCTGCAAAACTGCTTTCAGTTTCCTGGAGTTTCAAGGAGTGGAGTTGTATGTTTTTTGGAAGGCGGGCCTTTATTTTTTTTGAAAAGTCGATGACCATATTCTCGCTGGTGGGTTGATAATCCACTAAAATCACGTGGTGATCGCGGTCTGAAAGTTCTTTGGCGAGTTCAATGTGTGGGGTGTTTTTATTAAAGACCGTTGCGTGGTCAAACACATCCACAATCTCCTCTTTTATAATTTTTTTCAAATCACTGAAGTCAATCACCATTCCATATTTCACATGGTTTGAATCGGTGATGGGTCTTCCGATTACCGTTACCGAAAGTTTATAGCTATGCCCATGCACGTTACGGCATTTGCCGTCATAGCCATACAGGGCGTGACCGGTTTCAAAATTAAACTGCTTGGTGATTCTGATCGTACTCATACTTCAAGTTTCTGATGCAAAGATAAGGGATTTTGATTCTTTTTAAGAAGATGTCAAACCATTGATTTTCTGAACTATATTTGCAGGCTTTTTTTAAACACCTTATGGCAACTATGCAGGAAATATTTGAACAACTCGAGTTTGTTGAAAACCCGATGTATGAGCGCATCATCAGTGATTTGATGGAGCAACAATACAGCATCGTGGAAGGTTTTTTTTCGGCTGATGAGGTGATTGCTTTGCGCAATTCGCTGTTGGAAAAATATGAAGAAGATGCCTTTAAAAAAGCCGCTATTGGGAATCGTGTAAATGAAATCATTGAAAAATCTGTGCGCGGTGATTTTATTCTTTGGTTGAATGAATTGGAAGTAAATGCGGCTGAAAAAACCTTTTTCAAAAGGCTCAACAATATGATTTCATACCTGAACAAAACCTGTTTTATGGGCATCTTGTTCAAAGAATTCCATTATGCGCTTTATCCAAAAGGAACTTTTTACAAGCGGCACCTCGATACCTTTCAGAATGACGATCGTAGGAAGTTATCGATGGTTTGTTACCTCAACGAGGAAAACTGGCAACCGGAATATGGCGGCGAACTGGTTTTATATCTAAATGAATACGGAAAGGAAGTGGCAAAAACAATTTATCCTTTTCCCGGAAGGATGGTTATTTTTGAAAGCCAGATTCTGGAACACGAAGTCAAACCCGTTGAGCAAAAGCGAATGAGTATTACCGGCTGGTTGAAAACGCGTTAATCTATGGAAAGTTTGGGAAGAATCATTTTTCTGAATTGATACACCAGTGTGCCACCCCTTATAATTGCCCAGACTGAGAAAGCAATCCACACGCCATACAATTGAAGTCCAAAATAGTCAGTTATAAAGATCACCGGAATAAAACCGATAAATGTAGCGGCAAGCAACACATTCCTCAAGTATTTCATTTCACCCATCCCTTTAAAAATCCCGTCAAAAATAAAAGCTATTGCATTGAGGGGCTGCAGTAAAATAACGATAAAAAACACTTCCTTAAAACGCACCAAAACGGCGTCGTCATTGGTGAAAATAGATCCCAGCGGTTCATAAAGCAACCACCCTGTTAACATTAAAAGCACAGCAACCATTAATCCGTATGCAACAACTTTTTTAGAAAGCTCCCATAACTGTTTGTAATCCCTTGCCCCCAGCAGTTTGCCCGCAAGGATATTTCCGGAAGAGGCATAACCGTCGATGAAAAATGCAGAAAACAACCACAAATTTAAAGCAATGGTTTGAGCAGCAATAAAGGAGGTCCCATAGTCAGTAGCAAAAGCGTTGGCAAAATATATGGCTGTATTCAAGGCTATCGAACGTAAAAATAAATTTAGGGCCATTCCTGCGAGTCGGTATAATTCGGGGTGTAAAGGCAGCTTCAGTTTCAGGCTGATATCTGTTTTCCAAAGCAAAAGCAAAAAAGAAAGCAACGCCATCAATCCCTGCGCAATCAAACTAGCCCAGGCGGCACCTTTTAAGTGCATGGGTTCGACCCAGCCATCAATTCCATAAACTAAAGCAAAGTCAAGGCCGATATTTACAGCAGCTCCAATGAGCGCAACCGTCATTGGCCAAAAGGTGTTTTGAAGCCCCCTGAAAATACCAAAAATAGCAAAAGTGAAAAGCGTCAAAGGAAAGCCCCACACCCTTATGTTATAATAATCTACACTAAATTGCAAAATTAAGCCCGAAGCATTGTAGAGTTTGAAAATTCCTTCGACAAAAAAGATGGTGCTCAGCAGGATGAAGATGCTCAACAGTACGTTAAGATAGATGGCTTGAGCCGGAAGTGTCTTTACTTCATCAAGTTTCCCAGCTCCTAAATACTGTGAAATAATAGCCGAAATGGCACTGCGCGTTTGTCCTAAAATCCAGATTAATGCAGAAAGAAATGAACCCACAATCCCGACGGCGGCAAGTGCCTCGGTTCCATTTTCTGTAATATTACCCACCACGGCAGCATCTGTTGCAGAAAGAACAGGCTCTGCAATACCGGCTATTAATGCCGGAATGGCAAGGCGGTGAATGTTTTTAAAGGAGAGTTCATTTTTCAAAACCGCTTAACTTAAAATAAGAAACCACAAGCGTCAAGGCTTGTGGTTCATAAGGTGGAGAAGATGGGACTCGAACCCACGACCTCTTGACTGCCAGTCAAGCACTCTAGCCAGCTGAGCTACATCCCCGATTGAGGGATCAAAAATAATTAAAAAATATCATTCTTCAAGCATCACATAAAAGTTTATAAAAGATTTATTAATGAAAAATTGAAGAAAGATACTCGAGGTAATTATCCGGTTTTAAACTTTTGATTTTTCTTTGGCTTCCATGTTAATCAAGTAGGCCATGTTTTTAACTATATTTTCGTGTTTTGTAACAAAGGGATTTTCAATATCCCATACATAACCTGCCAAAACTGAGCAAATTTTTCGTTTTACATCAGGGTTTTCGGGTTGATGGAAAAATAAGGTTTGAAGGTTTCCGGTATACCATTCTTTTACATAGGTTTTAAATACTTCAACCCCTTTTTTCATATAGCCTTCATAAGATTTTTCCCAATCAACCGACTCACCATCTAGCTGCTTTTTAATCAACTTTGCTGCCAGCATTCCTGATTCAGTAGCAAAAGCTACCCCTGAAGAAAACACCGGGTCTAAAAATTCTGAACTGTTCCCAGTCAAGGCAAAACCATCACCATACATTTTTTTAACAGCACGAGAATAATTCATCAGTTTTATTGGATTAAATAGAAAGGGAACTTCACCAAATCTCTTTTTATAAAAGTCAGATTTTAAAATGGCGGTTCTCAATGCTTCAGCAGGGTCGTCATTTTCAGAAAGCTTGTTGATATAGTCTGTGGGTGCTACAACGCCAATACTTGTTTTTCCATTTGAAAAAGGAATAACCCATAACCATACTTCGGTTTCGATAATATCAAATGAAATCAAAGTGCCTTCCTCACCCGGCGGTCTGTTTACATCCTCAACGTGAGAAAAAACAGAGGAATGTGGATCAAGACCTGAAGGGGTGTCCAAATCAAGTAATCGCGGCAACACCCTGCCAAAGCCACTGGAATCTATGATGAATTTTGCGTGTATGGTTTTGAGGTTTCCTTCTGCGTCTTTTACTGTTGTTGTAGAATGTGATCCTTGAAAATCAACTGCGGTCACTTCGCTGTTAAACTCAAGGTCTACTCCCTTTTTAATAATTTCCTGCGACATTACATAGTCAAAATCAGCTCTAGGGACTTGCCAAGTCCAGTTCCAGCCTTCAGAAAACTTTTTGCTAAAATCAAAGTGACAAACATCTTCACCCCTTATGAATCGAGCGCCAAATTTTTTTTCAAAATTCATAGCATTTAACGCGGGCAGAAGACCTGCTTCTTCAAAATGATCCATTACCCTGGGAATTAAACTCTCACCTACAACTAAACGAGGGAATGTGGTTTTTTCAACAACCTTAACTTTTACACCTTGCTGGTGTAAATAAGAGGCAGAAACACAGCCTGAAGGACCTGCGCCAATAATGAGGACATCTACAGATTCATTTAACATAACATTATTATTTGTTCTTAAAAATCTTACATTTGCAATGTAAAATTATAAATATTAATTTGATATACACTTCAAATTAGCACATTATATAAATTGATTTTTCTAAATGACCAAAATATACAAAGAATTAGATTTAAAAGCATTTAAAGAAATTGTCTTTCACAATCAAAAACTTGAATTAAGTGAAGAAATTATTTCAGGTGTGGAAGCAAGCTTTCTGTTTTTAAAAGACTTTTCTAAAAATAAAGTTATTTATGGTGTCAATACAGGTTTTGGCCCAATGGCCCAATACCGCATTAAAGATGAAGACACCATTCAACTTCAATACAATCTTATAAGAAGTCATTCTTCCGGTATTGGCAAACCACTTGCACCGGAATATGTGAAGTCCTCCATACTGGCAAGATTACACACCCTGTCTTTGGGCTGCTCTGGCGTACATCCGTCAGTAATCAACCTAATGAAGGAGTTGATTAACAGAGATATAACCCCTTTGATATTTGAACACGGAGGCGTAGGTGCCAGTGGAGATTTGGTACAATTGGCGCATCTGGCGCTAGTGTTAATTGGTGAGGGTGAAGTATTTTACAAAGGCACCCGAATGAATACTTCAAAAGTTTTTGAAATTGAACAACTAAACCCAATTCAGGTTGAAATTCGAGAGGGGTTGGCATTGATGAATGGAACCTCTGTAATGACAGGCATTGGTATAGTAAATGCTCATCGTTCAAGGCAGTTGCTTGACTGGATGCTTAAAGCTTCTTGTGCAATCAACGAGTTAGTTGAAGCTTATGATGACCATCTTTCAGAAGGACTCAATGGTGTTAAAAAACACCACGGACAACAAGAGGTGGCAGCAATAATGAGAGGCTACTTGTCAGACAGTCAACTAATAAGAAAACGGGAAGATCACCTTTATAACGGAACAAACAAAGAAGATGTTTTCAAGGAAAAAGTACAGGAATATTATTCGCTGAGATGTGTGCCGCAAATTCTTGGACCAGTTTTAGATACTATAATAACAACTGAAAGTGTTCTCGAAAATGAAATCAATTCTGCCAACGATAATCCCATTGTAGATGTTCAAAACAAGCAGGTATATCATGGTGGAAACTTTCATGGCGATTATGTTGCCTTAGAAATGGATAAATTAAAAATAGTTGTCACAAAATTAACAATGCTGGCAGAGAGGCAGTTAAATTATTTGATGAACAACAAACTCAATGAAATTTTACCTCCTTTTGTTAACTTAGGCACATTGGGTTTTAACTTTGGTATGCAGGGAGTTCAGTTTACTGCAACGTCAACAACTGCAGAAAACCAAACCCTTTCAAACCCTATGTACATTCATAGCATTCCAAATAACAACGACAACCAAGACATCGTGAGTATGGGAACCAATGCGGCTGTTATGACATCAAAAGTTATTGAGAACGCATTTGAAGTCTTGAGCATAGAACTTATTACTATCGTTCAGGCTATCGATGTATTAAAATGTAAAAACAAAGTTTCATCAGTAACATATAAAATGTATGAAGAGATCAGGGCCATTATCCCGGTTTTTGAGAAGGATGCTGCGCTCTATCCTTTTATGCAGAAAGTAAAAGAACACCTTATGAAAGATCTATAAATTATAAAAACCAAGCAATTATGAAAAAAGTACTCTTATTATTCGTTTTGTGTTTTCAGTTTCTATCCGCTCAAGAACTGGCCTTAATTATGGAAAAGAAAGACATTGGTTATATTAATAAATCGGGCGAAATTGTCATTGAACCTCAGTTTAGAAAGGCAGATTCATTTAGTGAAGGATTGGCGGCCGTTGAAAAAGACAAACAATGGGGCTACATAAATACGAACGGTAAATGGGTGATTGAACCCCAATTTGATAGAGCTAAAGAGTTTAATGACGGAATTGGTGTTGTCGAAAAAGACAAAGAATGGTTTTATATTAACAAAAAAGGAGAACGCCTTTTTACTCCTGACACTGACAAAATTTATGATTTTAACAATGGCCTGGCCTTTATCAGAAATGACAAAAAAATTGGTCTGATTAATACCAAAGGTGAAACAGTTCTTTCACCCACGTATGATGTTATCAGAGATTTTAAGGGAAACCATGCACGCGTGAGAAATGACGGTCTATGGGGAATGATTGATAAAACAGGAAAACTTGTAATTTCTGTTGAATATGACGACCTAGGAGAAATGCATAAAAACGTCACATTTGCCAAGAAGGGTGAGGTTTATGGCTTGATTTCTAATAATTCGTTTACACCTGTGCCAGACGCAGAAAGAATTTGGGATTTTCACACTACAGATTTAACCTATGCTCAAAAAGAAGGTAAAATAGGCTTTATAGATACAAAAGGAAAATGGGTAATCGAAGCAAAGTTTGACAAAGCCAAAGCTTTTGAAAGTGGCTTAGCTCCCGTATATACTGATGGTTCCTGGGGTTTTATCAACACTTCAGGAGACATGGTTGTAAAACCCTCATACAATGACGCTGAAGTATTTAGCAAAAGTGGTTTAGCACCGGTAAAAGATGGCAAGGAATGGGGCTTTATCAACACAAAGGGAGAATTGGTTATCCCTGCAGAATATCAAATTACTGCCGGTTCATTTGGAGGACTATTTGGAGGCGAGGACAAAGGATTTATTGACGGTGTTGCCAGAGTAAGACATAAAAAGTCCTGGGGCTTCTTAAAAACTGATGGATCAATTCTGGGTGGAAAAATGTATGACCGCGCTGAATTATTTCAAAAATAAAAGACATTCATGATTACAAAAAAAGTTGCAATTGTTACAGGAGGTTCCAGAGGTATTGGAAGTGCTATTTGTCAAACTCTTGCTAAGGAATCAGATTATTACTTATTGATTAACTATACTTCAAATCAATCAGCCGCTGAGACGACACTACAAAAAGTTGAAGAAAACGGAGGAACTGGAGAAATCATTAAATTTGATGTTAGCAATTCCGACGAAGTCAAAGGAGCTCTTACAGCCTGGCAGGAAGCCAACCCAGACCTAGTTGTTGAAGTCGTTGTCAATAATGCCGGTATTACCAAAGACGGGCTTTTTATGTGGATGACTAACCAAGACTGGGACAGC
>NZ_CAXBAN010000028.1:0-12142 GCF_963973675.1 uncultured Planktosalinus sp.
TAGAATTTGTCAACGATAGCGTGGCTTTTGCTTCCGGAAATAATAAAATCTCCAAACTTACCTTCAGATAATCTGATTATTTCTTTCTACTGCGGTACTTTTTTAAAAGCTGCATTTTAAATTCATATTCAGCCTTTTTTAACATTAGTACCCTTTTTGCTCCAAGTTGCATAAGCAAATCATTTTCAAGTTCGGTTTCCAGGGTGTTTTCTCGATCGCGTTGATGTTTGATGTGCTGAAGCAGTTCAGTAGCTTTTTGCTCTGAAATTGCGGCAACATCACCTTTAAAAGCTGATTTGACCCGATCGCGGTTCTCTCTTCTCAATTTTATAAGTTCAGTATTATAGGAATTATAAACAGGCCAGAATTTTTCAGCTTCTGATGAGGTTAATTCAAGTTGTTGCGTAATAAAGGCTGTTTTTAATGCTTTAATTTCATCATAACTTTTCTTTTGTCCAAAACCTAAACTTACAAAAGCGATTGTAAGGATTAGAATGCTTAATTGTTGTTTCATGGGGATTGCTTTTTATTCGTTAAAAATATGATCATCTCTTAGACTGTATGAAAGATAATCCAGAATTTCTTCATCTGAAATGGATGAATTTAAAGTTTCGTCATCGATAGATAGCTCTGAAAAAAGTTCCTGAAGCTCAATGTCTGAATATTGAACCAATTCATCTTCAATGTAATAAGAAACCTCACTCAATGACTCATTAGGTTTCAAAATTAAATTACTCTGAAATATAACTACTGAAAATAGTACAGCAAAAACAGCTGCTATACTTACAGCATAACGCATAGATTTCTTTGAAAATAAGGATATGACTGTTGACTGTTTTTTTTGGGAAATCGTTTTGGCTTCAATGATTTTTGGAAGTGTTTCAAAATAGTTTTCAGGTACTTTAAAAGGAATTTCCTCTTGCATTATTGAACGTTCAGTAACTGTGGCAAAAAGTTCAGCCTCCAGATTGTCAAAATAACCTTCGGGTGTCCTAAATCCGTGCTTTTTAATATGTATCTTGTTCTTATTCATCTTGTTTATAAGACTTAAATTTTTATAAATGGTTTAATTTTCAGTTAATAAAGCGGTTATTTTTTTAACAGCAATGTGGTAGGAGCTTTTTAAAGCCCCTACTGAAGTGTCAAGAATTTCGGAGAGTTCCTCATAGGTCAAGTCATCAAAATACTTCATATTAAAAACTAACTGTTGCTTTTCGGGAAGGCTTGCAATGGCCTTTTGAAGTTTTAGCTGTATTTCAGTTCCATCAAAATAAACATCAGCTTCAAGGCTATTTAGTGAGTGTTGCTTCAACTCTTCTGAGGTAAAGCCGCTGCGCTTGGCTTTTTTGTTAATAAATGTGATTGCTTCATTTGTAGCAATTCGATACATCCACGAGTATAGCTTACTTTCCCCTTTGAACAAATGAATGTTTTTATAAATTTTTATGAATGCATTTTGAAGTACATCATCACTGTCATCGTGATTGAATACCATTTTCCTGATATGCCAGTATAAGCGCTTATGATACAAACTAATCAGCTTCTTAAACGCAGCGTCTTTAGTTTCTTCAGATTTGAGTTTGCTTATGAATTCTGTTTCCTCTAACAAAGAAATGAGTTTAATGTTAGACTAAATATATAGCAAAAGGATTAAAATCAAGTTTATTAAAAAACTTAAAATGAGTTAAATAATAGATAAAACGCAAAAAACATAGATAAAAAGCATATTTTATTTTTTTGTAAGAAAAAACTTAGTATCTTTACACCATCTTATGCGGTTATGTTTACTATTATATGCCCCAATTGTAATAGTTAACAAGTTTGGGAAAGGCAGGTTCTAAAGGACCTGCCTTTTATTTTAAATATTTATAGTCAACACACAAAGCGGAACTTAAAAAGCGTGTTAATATTGTAGGAATATAGTTGAATAAAATCATATATAAATCGATTAAATACAAAAAAATAGGATAAAAAGTAAAATATATTTGGAGAATTCAATTTTCTAAATTACTTTTACAGTCTACTTATGCAAAGCTTTGTTGCTTTGTGCCCCAAATAAAGCGACAGAATAAAAAAATAGCGAACTTAATAAGTTCGCTATTTTTATTTATGGATTTTTATTTTATCAAATTTAATCAAATGATTGCATTTCAATAAGATTAAAATAGACCCCTCGTTTGGCAAGTAACTCAGGGTGAGTTCCCTGCTCCATGATTTCTCCATTTGACAACACAATTATTTGATCTGCATTCTGAATAGTGGAGAGTCTGTGTGCAATCACTATTGAAGTTCTGTTTTGCATCATTTTTTCAAGGGCATTTTGAACCAGGCGTTCGCTTTCAGTGTCAAGTGCTGAAGTTGCCTCGTCAAGTATCATCAAGGGTGGGTTTTTTAATACAGCACGAGCAATACTGAGTCGTTGCTTTTGACCTCCGCTTAGTTTGTTTCCACTATCACCAATGTTGGTGTCAAGTTTTAAGGGCAATTTATCAACAAACTCCCAGGCATTAGCAATTTTTAAGGCTTCAATGATTTCATCATCAGTGGCATTTTCTTTGCCAATCTTCAAGTTGCCTCTCACAGTATCATTAAACAATATAGAATCTTGAGTTACAAGACCCATTAGATTTCTGAGGGAGTGTAATTGAATGTTTCGAATATCAATACCATCAATTGTAATTGCTCCGTTATTTACATCATAAAACCGGGTTAAAAGATTGGCAATGGTACTTTTTCCACTGCCGCTTTGACCAACCAATGCTACTGTTTGGCCTTTTTGTACTTCAAGACTGAAGTTTTTCAAGACCAATTCGTCATCATACTTAAATGAAATAGTATTGATATTTAGGTTACTTTTGAAATCATTTTTTTCTATAGCATCAGGATGGTCTTTGATGTTATTTTCTGTTTCTAGTATTTCCAGAATGCGTTCAGCTGCTGCATTTCCTTTTTTAACACTGTAAGAAGCTTTGGAGATTGCTTTTGCAGGAGTTAATATTTGATAAGCCAGCCCCATATAAACAATAAACATTTCAGGGTCAAGAGTGCCGTCGATCAATACCATTCTTCCACCATACCACAGCAGTACTGCTATTACTGAAATTCCCAGAAATTCACTTGCCGGTGATGCCAGGTTTTGCCGGTTGAGTAGTTTGTTTGAAAAGTTGTAAAACCTTTGGGTTGAATACTTAAATTTATTCGTAAATATATTTTCAGCATTAAAACCTTTTATGATTTTTAATCCACCCAGAGTTTCTTCTAGAATCGATAAAAAATATCCTTGTTCTTTTTGAACCTTGTCTGATTTTCGTTTGAGTGATTTACCAATCAAAGAGATAATAAAGCCTGAAACAGGTAAAAATATAAATACAAATATAGTGAGCTCAACACTTATCAGAAACATTGCAACAATAGTAAAAATTATAGTAAGCGGCTCCCTGACAATAAGTTCCAGGATCGATAAAAATGAATGTTGAATCTCTAAAACATCACTGGTGATTCTGGCAATGGTGTCTCCTTTACGTTTCTCAGAATAGTGGGAAAGTGGGAGTTCAATGGTTTTCTTGTACATCGCGTTGCGCACGTCTTTAAGCACTCCGTTACGTAAAAAGGTAATAAAATACATGGCCAGGTAATTGAAAATATTTTTTAATAAAAACATACTTATAACAAGTATGACCATAAAAATCAACACATCATCAACACCTTCGCTTTTCTTTTGTGTTACGAAAAAATTTAAAGAGTCTTCAATATAATTTTTAGCATTCCCTAAGTCGGTCCATACCGGTTTGGTGTTGAGTTGTTCTGTATTGCCAAAAAGCACCTTCATCATAGGAAAAAGCGATAGCATTGCCAACGTACTGAACAATGCATAAAAAATATTTGAGACAATATTTAGTAGAGCATACGTTTTATATGGTCTTGCAAAGCGAAGGATTTTCTTGAAGTATTTCATCAATAATGTTTGATTTTTAAAGTCAACTCAAAGGTAAGTCTTTAGTTTATATGTTCATTGACTTTAAAATTGATTCAATTTTTTCATCCAGTTTTTCTGACACTCCTTTAAAATCACCCTCATTTAGCAAAGGTAAATTCACACTGATATAAAATTTGATTTTAGGCTCGGTTCCACTGGGTCGGGCAGCAACCTTTGTACCATCCTCGGTATAATATATAAGTACGTTGGACGTCGGAATGTTAATTTTTTTTTCGGAGCCTGTCAAGTGGTTTTTAGCAATCCCCGTTTGATAATCTTCCAGAAGAGTCACTTTTGAACCGGCTATTTCTTTCAGCGGATTTGCTCTTAATTCCACCATTATTTGTTTGATTTCTTCAGCTCCTTCAATCCCTTTTTTTACCATTGACACGAGGTGCTCTTTGTAAAAACCGTGTTCTTGATACAAACTGATGAGGTAGTCATACAGTGTTTTTCCTTTTTCTTTTTGTTGAGCGGCCATTTCACAAGCCAGTAAAGTGGCAGTCACCGAGTCTTTATCTCTCACAAAATCACTCACCATATATCCAAAACTTTCTTCGCCGCCGCCAATAAATTGTTGAGCCGGGTGGTCTTTAATCATTTTAGCAATCCACTTAAAACCGGTAAGACCCACTTTGCATTCGGTAGTATATTTTTCAGCTATTTTAAGCATCATTGGGGTTGAAACGATGGTTGATGCTATAAAGGCATTTCCTTGCAGGCTGTTGTTTTTGGAATGAAAATTCAGTAGAAAATCACTCATCATGGCCATGGTTTGGTTGCCGTTTAACAAGGTCATTCTGCCATCGGGATTTCTCACAGCAACTCCCAGTCGATCTCCATCAGGGTCAGTTCCAATGACGATGTCGGCATTGGTTTTGTCTGCCAGCGCAAGGGCCATTTTTAAGGCTTCGGGTTCTTCAGGATTGGGTGATTTTACGGTGGGGAAATCACCATTGGGTTCGGCTTGTTCTTTTACAATATGTACATCACTATATCCGGCGCGCTCCAGTACAATCGGATTTAACTTAATGGATGTTCCATGCAATGAAGTAAAGACAATTTTTAAATTTGCCTTGCTTTCTTTTGAAGTGCCAAAGCTTCCGTTTTTTAACGATGCATTTATAAAAGCTTCGTCTATATCAGTGTCAATATACTGAATTAAAGATTCTTTAGCTTCAAACTGAATGTCTTCAAATTTAAGCACATTGATTTCTTCAATCACTTCTACATCTTGTGGCGGCACCAATTGTCCACCGTCGTTCCAATACACTTTATAACCATTGTATTCCGGTGGATTGTGGGAAGCTGTCAAAACAATACCACAGTGGCACTCCAGATGGGTTACGGCAAATGAAAGCTCAGGAGTGGGGCGCAATTCTGAAAATAAATAAACCTTGATATCATTGGCAGAAAAAACATCGGCTACCACTTTGGCAAGTTCAGCGCTGTTGTGACGGCAATCGTATGCAATAGCTACCTGATGGTGTTCACCCGGAAATTGTTTTTTAATATAATTGGAAATCCCCTGCGTGTTTTTCCCGAGCGTGTACTTATTAATTCGATTATTACCAACACCTACAATTCCTCGCATGCCTCCGGTGCCAAAAGATATATTTTGGTAAAAACTTTCCTCCAGTTCTTTGGGGTTATGAGCGATAAGTTCCTTAATTTGTTGCTGGGTATTGATATCAAAAACAGGTGTAAGCCATTGATTGACTTTTTCAAGTATCTCAGGTTTGATATAGATCATAAGAAGTGACTAGTTTTTAAAAAAAACAAAGGTAACTAAAGTTGGGGAGATTGATTTGTTAGAAAATCGTTAATCAAGATTGACCTGATCACTGATTTTATAATTTTCCTTGTGTTTATTGTTTCTTAAAATGATTTCGCCCAAGAAACCTGCCAGAAATAGCTGAGACCCAATCACCATAGCGGTAAGGGCTATGTAAAACTGGGGTCGGTCTGTGATAAGTCTGCCGCCGGGGTTGAGAAACATTTTGTCAATACCTAGATACAGTGTCAACAAAAAACCAATAAAAAGAATCAATGCGCCCCAAGCACCAAAAAGATGCATAGGTTGTTTGCCAAAACGGCTTAAAAACCAAATGGTAATCAAATCTAAAAAACCATTCATAAAACGGTTTACACCAAACTTGGTAGTGCCATACTTTCTGGCCTGATGCTGAACAATTTTTTCAGTAATATTGGAATAACCGGCATTTTTTGCCAAAACAGGAATATACCGATGCATTTCGCCGGTGACTTCAATGTTCTTAATAACTTCATTTTTATAGGCTTTTAGCCCACAATTAAAGTCGTTTAATTGAACTCCCGAAGTTTTTCGGGCAGCAAAATTAAAAAGTTTGGAAGGGAAGTTTTTAGTGAGTTTACTGTCATACCTTTTCTTTTTCCACCCTGAAACCAAATCGTGGTTTCCTTCCTTAATTAAATTGTACAGTTCTGGAATCTCTTCTGGATTGTCTTGTAAATCGGCATCCATAGTGATCACTACTTCTCCGGAAGCTTTTTCAAAACCGGCATGCAGCGCTTGTGATTTTCCGAAATTTCTCAAAAAGCGGATGCCTTTCACTTCGGGATATTTTTTGGAGAGTGCTAAAATAATGTCCCAACTTCCATCAGTACTTCCATCATCAATAAAAATGATTTCATATGAAAAACCACTGGATTGCATTACAGCTGCAATCCAATGGTGTAATTCATTCAATGATTCCGCTTCGTTTAATAATGGAATGACGATGGATAAGTTCATTGATTTTAGATTTCAGCCGGTCTTTCTCTTTTCATTATGAGACTGGCAATCAATGATATGATGAACCCAAAAAATAAACTACCAATCAATGAAAATGTGGCCATCATAAAAGGGGTTGTGAAAGATTCAGTAAAACCTAAAGCTTGTTCCATTTGTTCTTCAGTCATTCCTTGGCTTTGTTCAGCCATTTGCATTCTTGCTTCATCTATAACGGTGTCAATATATTCAGGATAAATAAAACTATAATGTAAATATGCATAAACTCCGGCTAACACACCAGCAATGGCGGCAGTAGCCACTCCAACTTTTAAGCCTTCACCTAAACTTAGGTAGTTTTCGTTTTGCTGTTTAAAGGTCTTAATGGCGTATACCAGAATTAAAACAGTTAGAGCAAAACTCACTAAGCTAATTGCCCAGTTTTGATTAGTATTGGTTACATACATCACTACTAAAAGTAGAATTGACACTAAAGCTAAATAAAGACCGTGAGTAGTTACAATTTGCTTGAATGATTTCTTTTGATTTTCCATAATTCTTTAGTTTTGGTTTGGATAGTTAGTACACAAATATAGAAAATCGTTACATTTAATCTTGCTAAGGCAGTAATCTTATTTTCAAAATACGAATTTATTTTTCAAAACTTTTATTGCTCAATTGAAAATAATGCTTAAATTTGCATCCTCAAAATAGCGACGATTTTTAAAGCATTACAATATGAAACAAGGAATTCACCCGGAAAACTATAGATTAGTAGCATTTAAAGACATGTCTAATGAAGATGTGTTTCTTACAAAATCTACAGCAGTTACAAAAGAGACAATTGAAGTGGATGGAGCAGAATATCCATTGGTAAAACTGGAAATCTCCAGAACTTCTCACCCATACTATACCGGTAAATCTAAATTGGTAGATACCGCCGGGCGTATCGATAAGTTCAAGAACAAATACTCAAAATTCAAGAAATAATTATTTCGCATTATATTTTTTTAAAAGCCTTCGAGTCATCGAAGGCTTTTTTGTTTCCAATTTTACCATAATTTTCAATACTTTTACTGAACATTGAATCACAGCAACCATGAATTTTATATTATTTGACGGACCGGAGCGCAACAATTTATTGCCCTTTACCTATACACGTCCGGTAGCAGAAATAAGAGTGGGAATTTTAAGCTTACGCGAAAAATGGGAAAAACACCTCAACACTTCCACCACATCTGAAACACAAGACTATCTTTCGGAGAAATTTTCAAAAACCACGCTCGATAAAAACATAAAAATCAATCCGGTTTATCTGCCCACAGAAAACCTGGCCGGTATTGTAAAAAACCTTCAGGAAAACCAGGCATTGTTTGATGATGACCGTCCCATTGCATACTTTTTTACAAACAATCAGAAAGTGAATTTTGATGATTTTGAAGTCATTCAATACACCCACGATGATTTGCTGAAAATTTCCAATACCTGGGATATTTTCCGGTTAAACGGTGAAGCTATTCAACGCGACTTTGAATTGCTTACACAAGGACGAAAATCTCAACCCATACCCAACAGTGTTTTTTGCATCCATAAAGAAAACATTTTCCTCGAAGAAGGTGCCAAAGTAGAACTGGCATCGCTCAATGCCAGTGCAGGACCTATTTACATTGGTAAAGATGCCGAAATTATGGAAGCCTGTGCCATTCGTGGTCCGTTTGCCTTGTGTGATCATTCCACCTTGAAAATGGGTGCAAAAATTTATGGTCCCACCACGGTGGGTCCTCATTGTAAGGTTGGCGGAGAAGTAAACAACTCGGTGTTTTTTGGATATTCCAATAAAGCTCATGACGGCTTTTTAGGCAATTCGGTGATAGGTGAGTGGTGCAACCTGGGTGCAGATACCAACAATTCCAATTTAAAAAACAATTATGCCGAAGTGCGCTTATGGAATTATGAAACCGAAAATTTTGCCCGCACCAGACTCCAATTTTGCGGTCTGATGATGGGTGACCACAGCAAATGCGGCATCAACACCATGTTCAATACCGGGACCGTAGTGGGTGTGAGTGCTAACATTTTTGGAAGCGGTTTCCCGCGTAATTTTATACCTAGTTTTAGCTGGGGCGGCGCTGCCGGAATGACAACCTTTAAAACCGACAAAGCCTTTGAAGTAGCCCGTGAAGTGATGAAAAGACGAAACCTCGAGTTTGATCAGATCGAAGAAAAGATCTTGGAACATGTCTTTGAGATTTCCTCCAAACACCGAAGAAATTGATGAATTACAAAATAATTAAATACCAACCCAAATTCAAACAACAGTGGGACGACTTTGTGCGTACTTCCAAAAATGCCACCTTTTTGTTTTATCGTGACTTTATGGAATACCATTCAGATCGGTTTACAGATCATTCGTTGATGGTGTTTAAGAAAGAAAAAATTCAGGCAATTTTACCGGGTCATACGTTAGAAAGTACATATTGCAGCCATTTAGGTTTGACTTATGGCGGACTTATTTTTAATGAAAGTATGGGTTTGGATGAAGTAAATACATCTTTCGAAGCTGTAAAAAGCTATTTAAAAGAAAAGGGATATGATGAATTGCTTATTAAAGTGTTGCCAATGCCTTACCAGTCTGAGTATAGTAGTGCCCTTGAATATGTAATGTTTAGTAACAAAGCACACTTGCAAAGACGTGATTTGAATTATTTTATTGACCTTGAAAAACCATTGCAAATACACAAATCAAAATTAAAATTTAAAAAGAAAGGATTGTGGGAGGAGTTGAAAATTGTAAAAACCTCAAATTCCGATTCCTTTTGGAATGATTTATTGATACCTGTTCTTAAAGAACAATACGGAAATGCTCCTGTACATTCTACAAGTGAAATTAAACAGTTGATGAATCAATTTCCGGACAACATTATTCAATACAATGTGCTGCTAAATAATGAACTGATTGCGGGAATGACTCTTTTCATATCAGGAAATACAGTAAAGTCACAATATGGTGTCGTCAATGCAATAGGAAAAGAATACAGAGCGTTAGATTATTTATACATTAGTCTTCTGGAATATTTTAAAAAACAAGGTTTTTCGCATTTTGATCTGGGAACTACCAATACAGGTGACGGAACAACCTACAATAAAGGATTAAGCAAGTATAAAGAAGAGTTTGGAGCGAAACCCTATAACCAGGATCGATATTTAATAAAATTATGAAAACCGCATTTTTAAACCTTCAAAAAATCAATGCCCGGTTTGAATCCCAATTTCAGAAAGTTTTTAAAGACTTTCTCGATTCCGGCTATTACATTTTGGGAAACCAAGTAAAGGAATTTGAAAAGGCCTTCGCCGATTATTGCGGTACAAAACACTGCATTGGTGTAGCCAATGGACTTGAAGCCCTGCGACTCATTTTGGAAAGCTATAAAGTACTTGGAAAACTAAAAGATGGCGATGAGGTCATCGTTGCAGCAAACACCTATATCGCTACCATACTCGCCATCAAACAAGCCGGATTGACCCCCGTCCTGGCAGAAGCCGAAGCCGAAACCTACGGTTTTGACATAACCAAACTAAAACAAGTCCTTACCCCTAAAACAAAAGCCATTATGCCGGTACATCTCTATGGGCAAATCACCAATATGGACCATGTAAATGCTTTTGCCCAGGAGAATAATTTGCTTGTGATTGAAGATGCAGCCCAGGCGCATGGAGCAAGGTTTAAAGTTCAAAACTCAAGGTTAAAAAATGCCGGAAATTTAGGAGATGCCGCCGGATTCAGCTTTTACCCTACCAAAAACCTCGGAGCTTTAGGCGATGGTGGAGCAGTAACCACCAACGATGACGAAGTAGCCGATGTTGTAAAAATGCTCCGGAATTACGGCGCTAAAACAAAATATGTAAATGATTTACCGGGGTTCAATTCGCGTCTGGACGAACTTCAGGCAGCACTGTTAAGCATCAAATTAGAACAACTCGACGCAGATAACAAACGCCGCCGGGAAATTGCAACAACCTATCTCACGCAACTTTCCAACCCAAAAGTCATCTTACCTGTAGCACCTGAAGTTGATGCGCATGTGTTTCACTTGTTTGTTGTGCGAACAGACAACAGGGATGAATTTCAAAAATACCTTACAGAAAACGACATAGGCACTTTGATTCATTATCCCATTCCACCACACAGGCAAAAAGCTTTTAGCGAGTGGAATCAATTGACTTTTCCGGTAACGGAAAAAATTCACAACACGGTGATTAGCTTGCCGATGAGTCCGGTGATGACAACAGATGAAGTGGAACGGGTGATTGAAGTAGTGAATAGATATTAGAGGGTAGTCGTTAGAGACTAGATTTTATAAAAGAATAATCATTTACGAGATACCCGCCTTCGCGGGCAAGTATGAACGAAGACCGCAGTGCATACCGTCAAGTCTTTAAAGCCACCTCCTTGTTTGGTGGGGTACAGGTATTTCAAATTCTCATCGCTGTCATACGTTCCAAAGTCATTGCTGTGTTGCTGGGGCCTTATGGGATGGGTATTTCAGGCTTGTTGAATACTACGCTTAATTTTATCAGCCAACTCACCGGTGCCGGGCTCGATCGCAGTGCTGTTAAAGATGTTTCTGCTGCTTTTGGAAAAAAAGACGAGCAGAAAATTGTCAGGGTACTTGGAGTTTTAAGAAGGCTTGTTTGGTTTACAGGAATTCTGGGAGCAGTATTAACAATTGTTCTAGCTCCTTTTCTAAGTCTGTGGGCATTTGATTCTACCGATTTTACATTGGCATTTATATGGATTGCCTTTGCTATTTTAATTAAGCAATTAGCTTATGGAAATTTAGTAGTGCTGCAGGGATTAAGAAAATTAAAGTCTCTCGCCAAAGCCAATCTAATGGGAAGTGCTGTGGCACTTGTCATAGTTGTGCCTCTTTATTATTATTTTAGAATTGATGCCATTGCACCGGCTATCCTGATTTCATTTTTAATGACTTTTTTGTTCAGTTGGTATTTTGCAAAAAAAGTGCGACTTCAACCCGAAAAGGTAACAACAAAAGTGGCATTTTCTCAGGGAAAGGAAATGATTAGGTTGGGGGTGATGATGAGCATTAGTAGCCTTCTGGTGGCGCTTGGAATGTTTTTAGTACAATTGTTTATCAGTAATACCGGAAGTGTGGCAGAAGTGGGGTTTTATCACGCGGGTATTGTGATTATCAACTCCTATGTGGGGATGATTTTTAATGCCATGTCCACCGACTATTATCCCCGACTTGCTGCCATAGCAGATGATATAATCAAAATAAGGGAGACGGTACTGCATCAGGCCTATATTGCTGTTTTGTTAATTACACCCATAATTATTTTATTTTTGATTTTTGCAGAATATATGATCATACTGCTTTACAGTAAGGAGTTTTTAC
>NZ_CAXBAN010000029.1:0-11932 GCF_963973675.1 uncultured Planktosalinus sp.
ACAACTTCTTTATTTTCATTTACGGTTGGTTTTATGATTTCATTAAAATAAAACTCACTTGGTATAAAAATTCCACTCCGTGCAATCTCCATCATACCACTTGAAGAAACCGCACCAAGGAAAATCCCTAAACTGGCAACAATCATAATAAGTTTAAAGGAAACAGCTTTTGAACCTATAGCGGAATTTAAAAAATTGACAGCATCATTAGCAACTCCAACAACCAAATCTGCAACTGCTAAAAGACCCAAGGCAATTAGCATAATTAAGTACATATCATTCATCTGTAATAAGCTAAATTTAGACCACAAAATTCTAATTATTTTTGCTTTCCAATGTTACCTAAATGTTATCTGTTTTGTTGGATATATTTAATTTTAATACAGATTTATTACTTAATTTGAATGATATTTAGATCTCCAATGTTAAATATCTACATTTATAGAAATTATAAAAAACACAAATACAGATAGTTGCAGGCTTAAAGTTAAGTAAACGTTACTAAAACATTTCAAAATTGTAAAATATTAATTATATTTGTTTATAAATTATTAAATACCAAATGCTATGAAAAATATAATTTTAACTCTAACCCTTTTACTTATTGGCACACATGTCTTCGCGCAAGATGCTCCATTAAAAAAGCTAATTAAGAAAGGAGATCTTATTGAAGCACAAATTTTTCACGACAATGGAATTGTAAGCCAGGAAGGACAATACAACTTAGATGGAACCTTACAAGGGACCTGGATTAGTTATGATGAGAACGGAAATAAACTAGCCGTTGCAAAATATAACAATGGAGAGAAGGTGGGCACTTGGTTTTTTTATGATGGCAAAACCCTGAATGAAGTAAAATATACAAATAATAAAATAGCCCAAGTAAAAACTTGGAAAGAAGGAGAAACTCAAATTGTGAGTAATTTTGAATAAATACAATATAATGTAAATAAAAAAAAGGGCCTCCAAAATGAGAGGCCCTTTTTTTTGCTTAAAATGTCAAGCTATACCCTAACGAAAATGAAGTTCCGGGCGCTCTGTATTCAAAGGGCTTGTCTGAGGCATTAAATGATTCATATAAGCTTTCTCTTGTATCGTTTAAAATATTATCAACTTTTAGAGTCATAGAAGCCTTTTTTTCTGGGCCTATAGTTTTTGAAAAGTTAAAATTTAAGCTGTTAAAAGGTTGAATGAAAACATCAGGGTTTTTACCAAAACCAACAACATCAAGTGTTTTTCCCTGAACATTGTAAAACAGCCCTGTTTCGATACCTAAATCTTCATTGTTATACAATAAACTTGTATTAATCAAAAAAGGAGATTGACCCTGAAGGGCTCTCGTATCATCAATTTTTTCACCTTCACGGGCAAAGTTCAGTCTGGACTCATATTCTTCACCTTCCCCTTTGTTCATTTCGATTTTAGAATCAATTAACGAAACATTCAGATTGATACTCAAATTTTTAAGATTTTCAGCAATGAATTGAAAGTTTTTTCTTGCTTCAAACTCCACCCCAATAACATCTGCTGAAGGAGCATTTCTAGGTGTGAAATTGTTGGGTGCTATGTTTGAAAAAGCTACAATTTCAATGGGGTTTTTAAAGTGCTTATAAAAACCACTAATAGCAAACATTTGAGCGTTATCATTAAATGCCTCATATCTTAAATCAAAGTTATCTATGTATGATGGTTTTAAATCAATGTTTCCTAAGAAGGTAATTCCAGTTAATAAGTCTACAATTTGCACCAAAGACTTTTCTTTAAAACTGGGTCTTGCGGTTGTTTTTGAATAAGAGAGTCTAATGTTTGAATTAGGCATTACCTCATATATCAGGTTAGCTGATGGAATAAAATCAAGCTCATTAAGTAACTCATCATTATCAAATTGCAGTGTTTGACCATCCTGTCTACCTTCACCTGTAAACAAACTTGTAAATTGTTCTGCTCTAACACCAATGATTGTTCTAAAGTTTTCACTGAATCTAAATTCATTTGATAAATATACTGCGGCTGTCGATTGAATCGCATCAAACGTGTTAGCAGGTTGAAAACTTCCCCTTAAATAATAACCTGAATTTGATTCTACCGTCCAGATATTATCAGGAGTTAGTATAGCGTCGGGATCACCGTTTAAATCAATTGGGTTAACTCCTCTAAAACCAATGTCATAACTGTTTATGGTATAATCTCTTTGTTTATAGCTGTACAAAGCACCAAACTTTAGGGTTGAAGAATTATTAAATAAAGTATATTTTTTTTGAAAGTCAATTTTTGATACAGCATTTACTTCTTCAAGGCTCCTCCAAATTCTGTTAGGGAAACCTGCATCTGCACTAATTGTAAATTCGCCCTCTCTTTCAATAAAAGTAGTTAACCTTACATCTTTGTCTTCACTTTTTGAAAGTGTTGGTGAAATTTTCCAATCAGTAATAAATGACCCATCTCCGCTAGTGTGTTTTCCGCCAAAAAGTAAATTTGTTACAGACCTTTGAGTATATTCAAGGTTGTCTTTTACGGTGTTTATATCGTTTGATATTTCGGTGTTTTGATTGAAAAGAGCTGCTCTGCTTTCGCCATTTTGTATATGAAGAAGGTTTAAAGTGTATTTTGATTTTGCAGTTTTAAATGATAAACCAGTCATAATTGATGCTAAGACATTATTTTGACCTACGTCGCCAAACTGTCTTCTATCAAATCGAAGTTCATAACTATCTCTTTCTTCGGGTTTTTGATAAACTCCATTTTCAAAACCTTCATAAAAAGTTGTTGCATTTTTATAATCAATTGACGCAATAAAACCCAGTTTGTTTTTATTGAATTCAAATTGATTTCCATAGTTAAAACCAAAACTAAAATCCATCAGGCTACTTTCGCGTTGAGCAGCCATATTAGGGTCAAACAGTCTGGTTATGGTTTCCAAATTACTGTTGGATTCTGCAGGGTTTGGAATATTTATTTGAGACGAAATGGGTAACTCTCTTGTACCATCATCAAATCCTAAAAAATCTGTATTTCCTCCTTCTTGTGATAAATAATTGTTATTAAAATGCATATCAGGATTGTATCCGGCTGAAAATGAAACACTCATTTGTTTTTTAGACGGGAAATCTTTAGTAACGATGTCAACAACACCTCCTGTAAAATCTGCAGGCAACTCTGCTGAAGCTGATTTGTAAATTATGATATTTTCCAAAATATTAGTAGGAAAAATATCCATTTGAATGGTATTTTTATCAGGATCCAGTCCCGGAATATCCATTCCATTTAAAATAGATTTTGTATAACGATCACCCAAACCTCTTACATATAGATATTTACCTTCTTGAACAGAAACACCCGGAACACTTTTTACAGCCGAAGCAATACTACTAGCGCCACTTCTGCTAATACTCTGGGAAGAAAGCCCGTCCATTAATGTGGCAGAATTTTTTTGAAGGTTTAAAACAGATTCCTCTGTATTGCGTCTAACTGTTGTTGAAATCACCACTTCGTCAAGTATGCCGGTAGATGCATTCAAAGTAACATCCATTTCAAATACATTTCCATTCGAAATGGAAACCTCCTGAATTTCTTTAGTTTCATAACCAACAAATGAAAAGACAATCGTATAAACACCTTCTTCAAGGTCAAGGGAATAATCTCCTTCAAAATCTGAAGTAGTACCGTTTGACGCTCCTTTAACACTAATTGTTGCAAAAGGAAGAACATCATTGTATTCACCATCATAAACAGTACCTGAAATTTTCCCAGATTGAGAAAAAACATACAATGTGCTCAGAAGGCAAAAGAGAATCGAAAATAAATGTTTATTTGACATAGTTTAATTTTAGCTTGTGCTTTTAAAGCAATTTTATATAAAGAGTTTTTAGAAAATCTAAAAAGTCCATCCTCATATGAGGATGGACAAAAAATGAATTATTGCTAATTAATATGATTTTTAAAATGCATTTTGTTGAGCAGCAAATGTCCAAGAGAAAACATTTAAGTTTGCTCCAACAGTTGCGTTTGCAGGTGAACTAATAATTGTTACATTATCTGTAAACAAGTTTTCTAATCCTACAGGTGCATCTTCCAATAAATCTACTGCATTTGCAACTCCGGCAGGTAATACTATTTCCCAGTTAGAAAAGTTCAATCTTCCATTGGCATATTCAGTTTGAGAATCCTCACCACTAATTCTGATTGTTGAAGTAGCACTGATGTCATATACCAAAACATTGTTTAGACTTGCCAAAAGTCCATCTCTTAAATCAGCAGTCCTACTACTAATTCCTCCACCAATTATTGTAATGTTATTCATTGTAAATGAATCTTCTGTAGCAGAAGAACCTTCAGGTCCGTCAAGCTCCAACCCAGTTCCTGATGTAGCACCTTGAATCACCAACCCATTTAAAATGGTCCCTGAGTAGGCTTGATCGGCGTCAAAACCATCATCACCACATCCCCAAACAAGTAAGTTTGAAGAATTTACTGTTCCGCCAAACCACTCAATTCCATCATCTTGGTTGGCAACAATTTCAATATTGTCAATGATAGTTCCTGATCCAACACCACCAAGTGTTAAACCATTGATTTCGTTGTCCTGACCAATGGTAATGCCACCGTGTCTAATGGAAACATAACGAATGATACCTGAGTTGTCGTTTGGAGTTGTTCCACCATATTGACCAAATGGCTCATTTGCAGGGATACCTTCAATTTGAGCTGTTTCTAAATCTCCACTTACTGAGATGGGTGCTCTTCCTAAAACAATTACACCACCCCAAAGACCGGCATCCTCAACTGTTAAGTTTGAACCTGCAGTTTCTCCCACTTGAATATCATCTAGGATTGAAGTAAAAATAATTGGTTCACTAGCTGTTCCATCGGCAATGAGTCTTCCTCCCTGGTCAACAATTAACGCTGACGCTAAAGTTTCTTGACCTTGCTCACCTTTAACAATTGTACCAGGTTCGATGGTTAAAGTTACATTTTCGTCTACAACCACTTTTCCGTCGAGTACATAAATGTTTTCTGAAGTCCAGGTTTCATTTTCTGTAAGAATACCACTTTTAACAATGATACCACCCTGACCACCATCATCATCATTTAAAATGGGCCCATCATCATTCCCGCTACAGCTTGTGCCTAACCCAAGAACTGCAATTGATACTATGGATAAAAAGAATTTTTTCATGATTTTTTTAATTTTAATTGAAATTATAGATTGTTTAAGTTTTGATGTCACAAAGAAACCTCATGCAAGTAAAGTTGGTGTTACATGAAAATTAAGTGTTTGTCAGTTCAAGGTTATCAAAATGTTAATCACTTTTAGATTTCTTTACATACATCAGTTTTACTTAAAGTAGTATCTTGCAGATATAAAAATTCAAACCATATCACAATGCACTGGGAACAGCTTTTATCATTAAAAAAACAGGGCGATACGACCAAAAGATTACGTTTAGAGCAAGACGAAACCCGCCTTGCTTTTGAAGTTGATTATGACCGCATCATCTTTTCTTCAGCCTTTAGAAGCTTACAGGACAAAACACAGGTTATACCACTATCAAAAACCGACTTTGTGCATACTCGTTTGACACATAGTTTAGAGGTTTCTGTTGTTGGAAGGTCTTTGGGAAGGCAAGTTGGTAAGGCTATTTTACGGTTACACCCTCATTTAAAAGATACCTTGGGCTATAGCATCAATGACTTTGGGGCGATTGTTGCAGCCGCTTCCCTTGCACATGATATTGGAAACCCACCTTTTGGACATAGTGGCGAAAAAGCCATTGGAGATTATTTTTTAAATGGAAATGGCAAACGTTTTAAAGATTTACTTACTGAAAAACAATATCAGGATTTGGTCGATTTTGAAGGAAACGCCAATGGATTTAAAATTTTAACCCAAAGCCGAAAAGGAGTTGAAGGAGGGCTGCGCCTCACCTATGCAACATTGGGGGCTTTTATGAAGTATCCTAAAGAATCTTTGCCAAAAAAGCCTTCTTCAGATATCAGTGATAAAAAGTTTGGTGTTTTTCAAAGTAACGCAACTTTTTTTAAAGAAGTTGCAGAAGAACTGGGCTTACAAAAAAAAGGATTAGAAAAAAACATTCACTATCAAAGACACCCGCTGGCATTTCTTGTGGAAGCAGCAGATGATATTTGTTACACTATCATCGACTTTGAAGACGGAATCAACCTAGGTTGGATTGACGAGTCTTATGCACTTGAATATCTAACAAAACTAGTGAAAGATACACTCGACATCAAAAAGTTTCATTTACTTCAAACCACCTCAGACCGTATGAATTATTTGCGATCACTGGCAATTAATAGATTGATTCAGGAAGCAGTTACTGTGTTTGTTGAAAACGAAAAAAAACTATTGAATGGAACTTTTAATGTTTCACTGTTAGATAAAAGTAATTTTAAAGCACAAATTGAAGACATTATAAAAATAAGTGTTCAAAAAATATATAAAAGCCGGGAAGTGATTGATAAAGAAATCGCCGGCTATAAAATTTTAACAACTCTACTTGACGCCTATACAAAAACAATTGAAAATAAGTTTACCGGAAAAGATTTTCATTATGATAAGCTTTTGTTAGAGGATTTAAAAACCTTTGACTTCAGTCAAGAAAAACATCTTTATTCATTTCTGATAGATTGCTGTTCATACATTGCCGGTTTGACTGACGGAAATGCATTATTGACGTTTAACAAACTATCAGGTAAAAATGTTTAGAAAAATTTATAAAAGTTAAAACAAAAACAAATAGTTGTTAGTTTATTTGCTTTATCATATATTTAGCAATCAAAAAAAATAATTATCAACCAATTAAAAGCTTATTTTAATATTATTCTTTCAAACAATGAAAAAAATTATTTTATGTTTTGTATTTTTAGGAGTTGGCCTTCTAAATGCACAAGATTTTCCCTCGGTCATTGATTCTTATTTCAATGAAAACAAATCACAATTAGGTCTTAACACACAGGATTTTGAAGATATTCGAATTTATAACCAACACTACTCTGAAAGTACAAAAGTAAATCATGTGTATGTGGTACAACGGTATCAAGGTGTTGAACTATTTAATGCTACTTCAAACTTTGCAATTGATAACAATGGCAATGTAAAATATGCTACAATTGATTTCTTGCAAGGAGTTTCTCAAAAAATCAACTCTGCTACTCCGGGTTTAACTCCCGATCAAGCAATTTATCAAGCAGCAAGTCAACTCGGTTTAAATGCACCAACAGGTCTTGAATTGATAGAACAAACCGAATCCAATAAATACCTTTTCAACTCAGGAAACATATCTCAGGAAAATATAAATGTAAAATTAGTTTTTCAACCAAATACAAACCAAACAAGATTGCGGTTAGCTTGGGATTTAGATATTTTGATTTTAGATGGTGACCATTGGTATAGCGTTCGAATTGATGCTCAAACCGGCGAATTATTAAGTACTCACGACTGGATTTCAAAATGCAATTTTGGTGAAGCTCACTTCTCTTCCCACACAAATCAATTAAATTCGTCAACTAAAAGTATATTAGAAGTTGAAACGGCATCTTTTACTCCAAATGACGGCTCACAATACCTTGTGTTTCCAATGCCGGTTGAAAGTCCAAGTCATGGAAACGCAGTCCTTGTTTCAGAACCGGGTGATCCTGTGGCTTCCCCATTTGGATGGCACGATACTGATGGGGTTGTTGGAGCAGAATTTACAACCACTCGCGGAAATAACGTAAGAGCGCGTGCAGACATTGCCGGAAACAATACAGGAAACTATACTGAAGGAGGGAATGATTTAGAATTTGAATTTGAAATTGACTTTAATCAGCAACCTATTGGTTATGTTGATGCTTCAACTACCAATTTATTTTATTGGAATAACATTATACATGATGTTTTTTACAGATATGGATTTGATGAACAAAGCGGAAATTTTCAGG
The DNA here is from genome assembly GCF_963973675.1 of uncultured Planktosalinus sp. NCBI lineage: Bacteria > Pseudomonadati > Bacteroidota > Flavobacteriia > Flavobacteriales > Flavobacteriaceae > Planktosalinus > uncultured Planktosalinus sp. Next base: position 7,942 of record NZ_CAXBAN010000029.1, read on the forward strand.
AAACTAACTATACCGGCCAAGGTCTTGGGGGCGATGCTGTAAATGCTGATGCACAAGATGGTTCAGGGATGAATAATGCAAATTTTGGCACGCCTCCTGAAGGAAACAGACCCAGAATGCAAATGTTTTTATGGAGTGCGCAAGGCCCTCCTGGGGAGCCATTGACAATTAATAATGGACCTTTAGCTGGTGATTATACTGGTTTAGGGGCTCAGTTTGGAGATCCAATCCCAACCACACCTTTAACTGCTGATTTAGCACTTGTAAAAGATGATAATTCCGGCCCTTCTACAGATATATATGATGCATGTGACTTAATCACAAATGGAGGTGAAATAGACGGAAAAATTGCTGTTATTAGAAGAGGAGAATGTCAATTTGGTTTTAAAGTGCTCGCAGCTGAAAATGAAGGAGCGATTGCAGTAATTATGATAAACAATGTGCCCGGTGAACCCATAGCAATGGGACCTGGAGACGTTGGTGATCAGGTAACAATTCCTTCTTTAATGATTAACCAATCTGATGGCGATGCCATTATTGATGCTCTAATAAATGGACAAATAATCAATGTTACCCTTGAAGATGCAGGACCCTACATGATTGATGGTACTCTTGACAATGGAATTATTGCACACGAATATGGTCATGGAATATCTAATAGACTAACAGGTGGGGCATTTAATTCTAATTGTTTATCCAATGACGAACAAATGGGTGAAGGCTGGAGTGATTATTTTGGTTTAATACTAACCATGAAAGCAGAGGACACGCCAGATCAACCACGGGGTATTGGAACTTTTGCGGTTGGACAACCCACTAATGGAAATGGAATTAGGCCAGCTCCTTATAGTACAAGTTTTGCTGTAAATCCATATACTTATACGGCTACAAACAATGCAGGAATATCTCAACCTCATGGAATTGGGTTTGTATGGGCAACAATGCTTTGGGATTTAACGTGGGCATTGGTGGATGAATATGGATTTGATCCTGACATCTATGAAGGCACAGGAGGTAACAACATTGCTCTTCAACTCGTAGTTGATGGCCTTAAATTACAGAATTGTAGTCCCGGATTTGTAAATGGAAGAGATGCAATTTTACAAGCAGATGAACTTGCAAACGATGGAGTTAACCAATGTCTTATTTGGAATGTTTTTGCTAATAGAGGACTTGGTTTAAGTGCTAGTCAAGGAAATTCAAATAACCGTTTTGATCAGGTTGAGGCATTTGATGTGCCTGAGGAGTGTTTGCTTGGAACACAAGGTCAATCTTTCAATAACTTTATGATTTATCCAAACCCATCACAAGGGAATATTAATATTGTCTCTAGACAAAACATGGGTGATAGCACAATTTCAATTTATGATATCAACGGAAGAAAAGTATTCAGTCAGAATGTTATGATGTCCGGTGCTGTTAATATTCAGGCCGATAACTTAAATACAGGAGTATATATTTTACAGATTGAAGGAGAGGATTACACCCACAATGCAAAATTAATTATCAAATAATATTTTAATTTAATTCTTTAAAAAAGACTGTCAATACATTGACAGTCTTTTTTTTATTGTAACTTTTGAATGAGTTCGGATATTTTTTTTGGAGAAATACCACATAAATCTTGAAGTTCTTCAACACTTCCGTGTTCCGGAAACTGGTCTTCAACTCCTGTAACATGAATAGTATTTTTGTAATTGTTGGATGCCGCAAATTCAAGTATTGCACTCCCAAAACCACCTGTTTTAACACCATCTTCAATAGTAATAATTGTTTTATGCTTTTTAAAAATGGCATTTAATAACTTTTTATCCAAAGGCTTGATAAAGCCCAGATCATAAACAGCAACTTCTTGGATTGAACTATTAGTCAAAGCCCTTTCAACATTTGTTATAATAGTTCCAACACTAACTACTGCAATACCATTTCCTTTTTTAATGCACTCACCTTTTCCAATTTCTTTTTTTGTAAAAGGCTTTTTCCAATCAATTTTAGTACCCCTGCCTCTAGGGTATCTAATAGCGATTGGTAAATTGAGACCTAAAGAAGCTGTGTACATAATGTTACGAAGTTCAATTTCATTTCGCGGAGCAAAAACTATTAAATTTGGAATACAACGCAAATATGCCAAATCAAAAATACCGTGATGAGTAGCGCCATCTTCACCTACAATTCCGGCGCGGTCCAGACAAAAAATTACCGGTAACTTTTGCAAACACACATCATGAATTACCTGGTCATAAGCACGCTGTAAAAAAGTGGAGTAGATATTACAAAACACAATCATTCCTTGTGTCACCAGACCCGCAGAAAACGTAACAGCATGCTGCTCAGCGATACCTACATCAAATGCACGGGCAGGAAAAGTATCCATCATAAATTTCAAAGAACTCCCAGTGGGCATCGCCGGGGAAATACCCATTATTTTTGGATTTTGTTCAGCGAGTTCGACCATCGTAATCCCAAATACATCCTGAAATTTGGGTGGTTGTAAAACTGCTGATTTTGGCAACAAATCACCGGTATCTTTGTTGAACTTTCCGGGGGCGTGATATTTTACCTGGTCTTCTTCTGCTTGACGGAGACCTTTTCCTTTTTTAGTAATAACGTGAAGCAGTTTAGGTCCCGGTACTTTCTTTAAACGTTCCAGTTCCTGAAGTAATTCCATTAAATTATGCCCATCTACCGGCCCAGAACAATCAAAATTCAAAGCTTCAAAAATTGTATCCTGATTGGGCGTTCTTTTCAAGGTGGCTTTGGTCAAATATTCCTTTAAAGCACCCACACTAGGGTCAATGCCAATTGCATTGTCATTAAGAATGACTAAAAGATTGGTATCTGTTACACCTGCGTGATTGAGCCCTTCAAAAGCCATTCCTGAGGCGATGGAAGCATCACCCACCACAGCGATGTGTTGCCGTTTTGTGTTTCCGTTGAGTTGGGAAGCAATCGCCATTCCTAAAGTAGCTGAAATGGCTGTTGAACTGTGTCCAACACCAAAGGCGTCATAAACACTTTCTTCCTTTTTTGGGAAACCGGAAATACCATTCAACCGGCGGTTAGTGTGGAAATTAGCTTTTCTTCCAGTCAAAATTTTATGCCCATAAGCTTGATGTCCCACATCCCATACCAATAGATCCTCAGGTGTGTTGAAAACATAATGCAATGCAATGGTCAATTCTATAACGCCCAGACTGGCGCCAAGATGACCTTCTTTAGTAGCAACAATATCGATGATGAATTTGCGCAATTCTTTGGCAAGCTGAGGTAGTTGACTCCGAGTGAGTTTGCGTAAATCTTCAGGGAAGTTGATATCGTCTAATAAAGATGTTGCCATATTGCAAAAGTAAACAATTGAAGTTGTATTTTTGATATATAGATTAAAGACGTTAGACAATAGATATAAGACCTGATGATTGAACCATTTGATGACAGTTATTTCATGAAACGTGCTTTACAGGAGGCTGAAAATGCCTTCGCTAAAGGCGAAATTCCCATTGGAGCTGTGATTGTGGTGAACAATAAAATCATTGCCCGCGCACACAATCTCACCGAAACTTTAAATGATGTCACCGCGCACGCCGAAATGCAAGCCATCACCGCTGCTGCCGATTTCCTGGGCGGAAAATACCTGAAAAAATGCACACTTTATGTTACCATAGAACCCTGCCAGATGTGTGCTGGAGCTCTCGCTTGGAGCCAGATTGACCGGGTGGTTTTTGGAGCTCGGGACGAGCAACGAGGGTGCATCACTATGAAAACACAACTCCACCCCAAAACCAAAATGGAAGGAGGCATTTTAGCTGAAGAAGCTTCAGAGTTATTGAAGCGGTTTTTTATAGAAAAACGAAATTTAAATTAAAAATGAAAAACCAAGAGATTCAATTTCATTTGTATCCTCCCAGTTTTTAAAGACTAAGCTTTCTCTTTTACAGCACAGGTTTTAATACCAAACAGTGAGTATAGCCCACAAAAACCTATAAAACTGGTT